>JAAZIY010000028.1 GCA_012800625.1 Lentisphaerota bacterium | reverse complement strand
TTGCGGAAGTCCAGGATTTCGACACTGGTCGCACCCACGCCGCGGATGATTCCCGGCACCGGGTAGCACTCCGGTGTCAGGCAGCGCCATTCCTCGTCACTCCAGACCAGCGGCTTCCCATCGACTTGTAGCTGTGCCCAGAAGCCGCCGGGCTTTTGCACATGGTTCACCAGCGGCGCATTGGCGTTGTAGACCTGCACCGCGATCTGATTGCTGCCCACCTGTACCAGGTAATTGATGTCTATGCAGTAGGCGTAGCTCTTCTGCAAGGGGTGCTCACTAGGCCCCAGGGCGCAAAGCTGCCCGTTGATGTAGAGATGAAAACTGGAGCGCGCCGTGATCCAAAGCTCGCAGCTGCCAGGCATCTCGCTGACGCAAAAATCGCGGCGGAAAAAAAGATGTGTCTCCTGATAAAGATCAGGTTCGCGCAACCAAATCCACTGACCCAGCAAAGGTTCAGGTAATTTCTGATTCTGCATTTTTTCCTCCGTGTTTTCTGTCGTTTTCCACCCTGCCGGCGCTAGTTTCTCTAGGTCTGTGGAAAATCGAAATGTCGGGCAAACAGGGCGCTAAGCTCGTCGCAGACCCTTTCGGCGTCCGGCCCGTCCACCTCCACGGTGACCTCTACGCCCGCCGCCAGCCCCAGGGAGAGCAGTGAGAGGATAGACTGCAGCGAGGCCCGCTTGCCTTCTTCGTCCACAACCTCGACTTTTCCCTTATAACCTTTGATTGAAGAAACGATCAGGCCTGCCGGCCTGACATGTATTCCTTTGGAATTGCGCACCCTTACTTTTCTGCTTGCCAAAAGACTCCTCCAACATTAACCGGAAAAACAAATCCCGCCCTTTAATACTCAGGCTTAATATAGATAATAACGCCGAAACCCGCTGAGTGCAAACCGCAAAGCGATTTTTTGTGATTTTCCTTTGCCTTGCTGTGTCTTGCTGTCCTCAAGCTTGCCTATAAAAAAAGGCAGCCTTATTAGGCTGCCTTGCTAGTCACCGCTAAATTGTTTGTTTCACTGAGCCGCTTCAGGCGCCTCAGTCTGTGATTCCACTGCGGGTGCCTCTGTCTGTGATTCCACTGCGGGCGTCTCCTCCTGAGCCGTCTCGGTCAGCGGGGCGGTTTCGACGAGGCTGCTCGTGCTCTCTTCGGGCAGCATGGTTTCCGCGATGCTTTTACCGCCGCGCACTCTGCCGGTCAGGGTTGCCAGCACCAGGGTGGAGCCCATGAAGAGTACCGCCAGCCAGATAGTGATCTTCACCAGGACATTGGCGGCGGAGGCTCCGAACATGGTCTCGGTAATGCCGCCGCTGACCGCTCCAAGACCGCCGCCGCCCTTGTTGTTTTGCAGCATGATAACCACGATCATAAGAATACCCGACAATATGGCAAAAACCGTGAGCAAGACTGAAAAGAAGGTCACCATCGCGAACAACTCCGAAATAAACAAAATCTAGCTAAGGAAAGACAAGACAAGCAATAAATATATACCGTCAAGCAGCGAGTTGCAAGCCGGCAGAGCCGCGAGGCAAATTTAGCGCCGCGCCGCATAAGCCCTTAGTGTGTCTTAGTGTGTCTTCGTGTGTCTTAGTGTCCTCCCCCGCTTCAAGCATCGTCTCTACTCTCCCAGGCCGTAGTTTTCGATGACATAGTCCAGGTCTTTGTCGCCTCGGCCGGAGAGATTCACCAGGATAGCGCCCTGCTCCATTTCCTTGGCCAGTTTCATGGCGTGTGCCACGGCGTGTGCGCTTTCCAGGGCCGGGATTATACCCTCCAGGCGCGAGAGTTTAAAGAATGCGTCTATGGCCTCTTTGTCTGAGATTGCCACGTACTTCACCCTGCCAGCGTCTTTCAGCTGGCAGTGTTCCGGGCCTACGCCGGGGTAGTCCAGTCCGCTGGCGCAGGAATACACCGAGGCTGGCTCGCCTTTTTCGTCTTGCAGCAGATAGCATTTGAAACCGTGTATGATCCCTGGCGTGCCATAGCTCATAGTGGCGGCGTGTTCGCCGGTTTTACTGCCGGTGCCCAGTGGTTCGGCACCGTAGAGCTGTACGCTTTCGTCTTTCAGGAATCCCCGGAAGATGCCCATGGCATTGCTGCCGCCGCCGACGCAAGCGGTCACTGCCTCGGGCAGATTACCGGTCATTTCCAAAAATTGCTCCCTGGCCTCTATGCCCACCACCTCCTGAAAGTCCCTGACCAGCATCGGGAAGGGGTGCGGGCCTACCACTGAGCCTATGCAGTAGATGGTATTAACCGGGTCTTTCAGGTACTCCGCGAAGGCGGAGTCCACCGCCTCTTTCAGCGTGCGCAGGCCGAAGCTTACCGGCACCACCTTGGCGCCAAGCAGCTTCATGCGCGCCACGTTGGGGGCCTGCTTGGCCACATCAACCTCGCCCATGTGTATCTCGCATTCGAGGCCGAAGTAGGCCGCGGCAGTGGCCAATGCAACACCATGCTGCCCAGCGCCGGTCTCGGCAATCACACGCTTCTTGCCCATGTGCTTGGCAAGCAGAACCTCGCCCATGCAGTGGTTTAGCTTGTGGGCGCCACTGTGGTTCAAATCCTCGCGCTTGAGGTAAATCTGAGCGCCGCCCAAGGCGTCGGACAAACGACGACAGTAGCTCACAGGTGTGGGACGACCCTGAAAATGACGGCGAATATAACGCAACTCGGCAATGAAATCAGCCGAACGACTAATGCGGATATAAGCCTCGCTGATCTCGCGCAAAGGCTCTAAAAGAATGTCGGGAACATGAATGCCACCGTAAACACCAAAATAACCGCCGCGATCAGGACCATTAAATAAAACCGACATGATAAAACCTCCACAAAAAAAAATGCGAAACTAGGGTTGGTGTTTCGATACAATAGTACAAGAAGGCAGGATTGCAAGTCGCATCGGACGAATCGGACGAATCGGACGCATCGGACGAATCGGACGTATCTTAGTGTGCCTTGGTGTGCCTTAGTGTGTTTTAGTGTCCTCTCTTCTTTTTTCCAGGACGAGAGCGCATCCACTGGGCAGATATACCGAGAGCCGGTTTTCCATGCCGCCGCGCATCACTTCAGGTTTGCTGAAGAATATCTGTCCGTCTTCGATGCGTTGCCAGCCACCGAACTGTTTGCGGTCGCTATCCAGCAGCAGCTTATACGAGCCGGGTCTGACACTGAAGCAATAGTCGGCGCATGACTGTTGCGCATGAAAGTTAAATGCAAAGACCAGGTCTGCCCTTTCGAATATGAGCAGCTGTCTTTCCTCGTCGATTTTCAGCAACTGTGTGCGTCTGTGAAAGAAGTCCGCCTGTTTATTGACTATTTTCAACATTGCCTTCTCGAAGTTGAGCAGCTGCATAAAGCGCAGATTCGGGTTTTCCGCCAGTTCCCATCTACGTCTGGCATAATGAAATGACCAGTCATTTCCTTCTCGGGGGAAGTCTATCCACTCTGGGTGTCCGAACTCATTTCCCATAAAATTCAGATAGCCATGTCCGGCGCTAGCCAGAGTTGCCAGCCTGGCCAGCTTATGCAACGCCAGACCGCGATCCACCACCGTACTTTCCGAGTCCAGATGCATACTGTCATACATACGTTCTCCTAGGCAGCGGAATAAAAAGGTCTGTCCTCCCACCAGCGACTGGTCATGACACTCGACATAGCTGATGCTGCGCTCGTCCTGCCGGCGGTTGCTCAGCTCATGCCAGAGTCTTGCCATGTTCCATTTTTGCTCGAGCCGGTCCAACAAGAAGAACCAGTGGTCGCTCACTCACATGGCTAGGCGGAAATCGAAACCAGCCCCGCCCTCTTCCCGGCTCGCCCCCAGCCCCGGCATGCCGCTGACATCCTCGGCAATGCTCAAAGCCTGCGGACGGCACAACTTCAGCAGCTCGTTAGCCAAGCCCAGATATGCATAGGCGTCCTCATCGACATTATCCGAAAAATAATCATCATAGGAGACAAAGTTGCGCCCCAGCCCGTGGTCCTTGTAGAGCATACTGGTGACCCCGTCGAACCTGAAGCCGTCCATCCTGAACTCCTCCAGCCAATAGCGGCAATTTGACAAGAGGAAACGGCAACACTGGCGATTGCCATAGTCGAAGCAATACGAGCCCCAGGCCGGGTGTTCCCCTCGAGTTCCGGCATGGAAAAATGGATATCTGCTGCCGTCCAGTTCGCCCAGTCCTTCCAGGCTATTACGCACGGTGTGCGCGTGCACCAGGTCCATAATCACCAGCAGTCCCAGGCCATGCGCCTGGTCCACCAGCAGTTTAAGCTCCTCGGGGCTGCCGAAGAGATCGCAAGGAGCGAAGAAATTGGAGACCTGATAGCCAAAGGAGGCGTAATAAGGATGCTGTGCCAGCGCCATCAGCTGCAGGCAGTTGTAGCCGCTCTCCACTATGCGCGGCAGCAGCTCGGCAGTAAACTCGGCAAAACTACCTATCTTAGCTTCACTCTGAGCCATGCCAACATGCGCCTCGTAGACCAGCAATGCCTGCGAAAACACAGGGTGCTCATGCCGCCAGGCATAAGGCTGCGGCTCCCATACCTGGGCATTGAAAAACACCTCGCCGGCGGCATTCTTCCGGCGCAAAGTACGCCGCGCTGCGCTGGGTAGGCGCCAAAAATCCCCCTTCTCGCTCTGCAGCAAAAGACGATATTGCTGTCCATGCCGCAGGCTTTCAGCAGGCAGGCGCAGCTCCCAAACGCCATCGTCCACAGCTTGCAGAGCATAAGCGGGCTTTGCCTGCCAGGCATTAAAATCGCCCAACAGAAAGACAGCGCTGGCAGCAGGCAGCCATTCGCGAAAAATCCAGTCGCCTCCAGGCAGACGATGCAGGCCGAAATACAAATGCCAGTCAGCAAAGTCTAGCAATCCCTGCTCAGCAAGCATACGCTGCTTATAGACGGCGCAATACTCCTGGCGGCGACGCAGGCTCCCGGCATAAACACCGTTTAAGAGCGCGTCATCGCGCAGTGCGCGCGGCTGATTGCTGATTGGCAAACAAGATAAAGACATAAAACTTCGTGTGACTTTTGTGTCTTAGTGTCCAAAATCCTGCCAGGCCAGCTTTTTGGACCGGCATATTAGCCCCGGCAAGATTTGATTTTTCCTATAAAATATACATATTATATAGATTTGCAATCCGAATTTTTACGAGCAAGCTGCTCGCCCCTCAGTCAAAAACCAACAAGGAAACAAAAATGTCTCAAAACACCGCAGTTGGCACCGAGTCTTTTGCCAGAGAAAAAGTCGCCGAGGCCGACAAGAAGCTGCGCTGGGCCATTATTGGCTGCGGCGGCATCGCCACAACCCACATCAAGGCGCTGGCAAAACTGCCGGAAATCGAAATCGTCGGAGGCTGCGACATAGACCCGGAACGGCTCGACATCATGCAGGACGAGTACGGCATGAGCAATCTCTACGAGGACTGGAACGACATGCTCGAGGAGCTCAAGCCCGATGTCGTCGACGTCTGCACGCCCAACGGCGTACACAAGCCGGCGGTCATCGCCGCCCTTGAGGCCGGCTCGCACGCCATCACCGAAAAGCCCATGGCGATGGACCCAGCCGAGTGCCAGGCCATGATAGACAGCGCCAAGGCCAATCAGCGCCTGCTCTGCTGCGGCTTCCAGATGCGCTATCATCCCGCCTGCGAAATGTTCGTGAAGGCCCGGGAGGCCGGCGACATCGGCGACATACTCTTTGTCAAATGCAAGGCCTTGCGCCGCCGCGGCGTACCCAACTGGGGTGTCTTCGGCCAAAAAGAACTACAGGGCGGCGGCCCGATGATCGACATCGGCGTGCACATCATCGAGTCGGCGCACTATTGCATGGGCGAGCCTAAACCGCTCAGCGCATCGGGCAACTGCTGGACCTTCCTGGGGGATAAGCCCTCAGATGTCTTCAGCGTCTGGCCCAACTGGGACTGGAAAACCTACACCGTCGAAGACCTGGCTGTAGGGCAGATACGCTTCGACAACGGAGCCATTATGCAGATAGAATCATCATTCTGCAGCCATATAGAAAAAGACGAGATGAATTTCGAAATCGTCGGCACCAAGGGCGGCTTTAACTTTAATGAGCAAACCCTGTATACCGACCGCGCCGGAGTCATGCTCAACAGCAAGGCGGCGTATCTGCCTTCGGTGGACTTCGGTGCCCTCTTTGTGGCCAAATTCAAAAACTTCGCCGACGCCATCCTGCAGGGCAGCCCCATGCGCTCGCCTGGCGAGGCCGGCCTGAATGTGCAGAAGATCATCAACGGCATCTATGACTCCGCCGCCGCCGGCAAAGAAGTCAGCATAGGCTAATGCTTCCCTGGCACTGACCCGTCGCCAGGGTCAGTGCCATTTCTATATAAACCCCGTCCAAAGCAGGATTTTGGACACTAAGACACACTAAGACACACTAAGACACACTAAGACACACTAGGTCGTCTTCATCAGAATCATCTGATGAATTTTGTCGCAGAAACAAACCGTTTTGTCCTTAACACAAGGGACCATAAATCTGCGCATCTACTTGCGCCGTAGGCGCATAACCATGCTTAACCCCAGGCTTTAGCCTGGGGTAGAGACACACCTCAAAAGCAGCGCCTCGTAGAGGCGCTACTATACCCCCTTTTTGGACGGGGTCTATATAAACCAGGCGCCAGGGAATCATGCATGCTGGATAACATACGCATCCTCGCAGACGGCGAGCGCGACACACTCAAAAAAAGCTACGCCGCCTTGCAGGATATGCCTGCGGACTACTGCGCCGAGCCCGAGCCAGGCCGCCAGCCGCCGCTCTACCAGAGCAGCCTGGCGCGCCCCTTCTCGGTGAGCGGCCCGGCCACTTACAGCAAGGGACAGCGCAGCACACTGCACTTCAAGCCCAGCGCCAAAGAAGGCTGGTGGCTCTGCCGCAGCGACCTGCCCGAGCAGTTCCCCATACAGGTCTCGCCCAGAAATGTCTGGACCGCAAGACGCAGCATCGTTCTGCGCAGCGGCTGCCCGGACAACTACGTGCGTATGTGTGAACACATCATCGCGCAAAGACTGGGAATGGGCCTGGACAATGTCGAAATCAGCCTGGGCACCGGAGACCCACCGCTCTTCGACCTGGGCAGCACCCCCATAGTGGAAGCCATACAAAAAGCCGGACTGATCGAGGACAAAAACCGCCCGCTGCAATACTGGACCGTGAAGGAGCCGGTAGCCATACTTAATCAATGGGATGGATTCCTGCTCTTCGAGCCGGCACAAAATGCAGACCGCAACCTCTACCTGGACGTGGGCATCGACTTCCCTTCGGCCATAGGCAAACAACGCATACAATTCTGCCTGAATCCGGAGGTTTTCAAACACGGGGCACAGGCGCGCACCAACTGCTCCTTTGCAATTATGCTCTACACCAAAACCCTGGGAAAGCTCTTTGCTGACACGCGCAACCTGGGATACAACTGGAAAAACATACTGGTGGCCGGCAAAAAAAGATATCTCAACAAGCCGACCCTCCTGCATCAGGGCAAATCGCTCGAAGCCGCCTGGCACCGGGCCTGTCTGGACCTGCTCGCCGCCTTGTCCATGCTCGAAAGCGGCAGGCTGGCTGGCAGAATCAGCTCATACAAAGCCGGACACCTGCTCGACGCCAGATTAATGTCGCAGCTCTATCTGCAAGACCTGCTCGTGGAAACACGCTGAAAATTACCTGTTGCACACGAAGCGTTTTTAAGCAATGAAAAACCGCGTCGAGTTTTATCACAGTCTGGCGACTCTGCTCGAGGCCGGCCTGCCGCCGAGCAGAGCTTTGCGCCGCCGCTTCCCCGGCACTTTCCGCCGCAGCGGCTCTCGCCTGGCACGACAGATCGAAGCCGGGCTAAGCTTACACCAGGCCATGCGGCAGCAGCGCGGTTTCAGCGCCTTCGAGTGCAACCTGGTGCAGGCCGGCGAAAGCTCCGGACGACTGCCGGAGACCCTGCGCTCGCTCTCGCAGTGGTTCGAGCTGCAGCTGAAACTGCGCGGCAAGCTCATCTCCGGACTGCTTTACCCGCTTTTCCTCTACTTCATCTCCTGTTTCCTGCTGGCGGTCATCGCCTACTTCAGCGGCGGCACAGACAGCGACGACATCCTGGCGCGGCTCATCGCCCAGCTACTCCTGCCGCTGGCCATATATCTGCTCTTTAAGCTTTTCCGCAAATTCCTGCTCTCTTTTGCCATTGTCGGCAGGCTCATCGACCTCTTGCCGGTAATGGGCAGGCTGCAGCACAGTCTGGAGACCGCGCGCTTCTGCAAAGCCCTGGGTTTCGCGCTAAACAGCGGCTTGGGCATACAGGCTTGCATCACACTGGCCGCCAACTGCTGCCGCAATGCCGCCTATCGCAGACGCTTCCTCAGAATGAACCGCATCCTGGCGCGCGGCAACTGCAATTTCGCCCAGGCATTCCAGCGCATCAGCAGTCGCCGCGACCGCCATGCCGCCCTGGGGGAAATGCTCGATACCGGGGAACAAAGCGGACAGCTCGAGGTCTATTGCGATAGGATAGCAAAGCTGCTTAATGCCGAAACCGAGCTGGTCTTCGAGCGCATCGGCGTACTGCTGCCCTTCTTTGTCTACCTGCTTATGATCTTCTTTGTCACCATGCAGATAATCAAGCTGGCCAGCTCCTACGGCAATATGCTGCAAAACCTCATCGACCAACCATTCTAACCGGAACAAAGCCCGCCATGCCCGCATCACAAGGCTCCTGGAAACAGCTCTACCCCTTTGACTCAAAATTCTTTCGCAGTCCCGAGGGACACCGTCTGCACTACATTGAACAAGGCGCAGGCCGCCCCGTACTCATGCTGCACGGGAACCCGACCTGGTCCTTCATGTACAGAGACCTGCTGCCGGCACTGCAAAAGGCCGGACGACGGGCAATCGCCTTAGACCACCTGGGCTGCGGACTCTCAGACAAGCCGCAAAATTGGCCTTATCACCTGCAAAACCATATCGACAACCTGGAATACTTCATCGAGCAAGAGCTAAAACTGGAGCAGCTCGACCTGGTGCTGCATGACTGGGGCGGCGGCGTAGGCATGGGCTATGCAGTGCGGCACCCCGAGAAGATTGGCCGCGTAGTCCTCATGAACACCGCCGCCTACCTCTCTGATGACTGCCCCAGGCGCATACACCTGGTGCGCTGCCCCTTCCTGGGGGCCTTCCTGGTGCGCGGCCTCAACGCCTTTGTCGAGTCCGCCCTTATCATGGCTCCCAAACGCAGGCTCTCAGCCGCAGTGAAGGCCGGTTACCGACACCCCTACAGAAACTACCGCGACCGCATCGCCACACAGCGCTTCGCACAGGATATCCCGCTGCGGCAAAGCCACCCCAGCTGGCAATGCCTGGCCGACATACAAAAGGGCCTGCCCAAACTCAAGGACGAACAGTTCCTGCTCTGCTGGGGAGAACAGGACTTCTGCTTCCACATGGGGTTTTTCGAACGCTGGAAAAAAGAGTTCTACCCAAAAGCCGAGGCCATCAGCTTCCCGGAAGCCTCGCACTACCTGCTCGAAGACCAGGGCGAAATCATCATACCCAAGCTCGTGCAGTTCCTTAATAAATAATGCCGCTTGCGCGTAGTTCGGACGAATCGGACGAATCGGACGAATCGGACGAATCACTTTTACGGGCAGGTGCCGCATAAGCCCTTCGTGTGTCTTAGTGCGTCTTCGTGTGTCTTCGTGTCCTTCCCCTTTGTGTGTCTTAGTGATTTGAATACTTTTTGACCACAGCCCATTCAGGAGTTACCATGTTATATTTTGACCCGCTCTACATCCTCTTAGCCCTGCCCGGCCTTATCCTGGCCCTGCTGGCCTCATTCTACGTCAAGTCCACCTTTGCGCGCTACTCGCGCCTGCGCCCACGCAACGGCATGAGCGGGGCAGAAGCCGCCGCTGAGATGCTGCGCCGCTCCGGAGTCGACTTTGTGCGCATTGAACGCGCCCAGGGTTTTCTCAGCGACCACTATGACCCCAGCGCCAAGGTGCTGCGCCTCTCTCCGGACGTCTACGACAAGAGCAGCCTGTCAGCCATCGGGGTGGCCTGCCACGAGGCCGGACACGCCCTGCAGGACGCCCAGTCATACTATTGGCTCGGCTTGCGCAGCAGCCTGGTGCCGGTGGCCAGCCTGGGCAGCAATCTCTCCTATCTGGTCTTCTTCCTCGGACTTTTCATGGGAAGCATGGGGCTGGTGAAGCTGGGCATTCTTATGTTTGCCATGGCCGTGCTCTTCACCATCGTCACTCTGCCGGTGGAATGGAACGCCAGCGCCCGTGCCAAGCAGGCCATGATCGACTACGGCATCGTCAGCCACCAAGAGGGAGCCGCAGCCGCAGCCGTGCTGAATGCCGCCTTCATGACTTATGTGGCCGCCGCCATCAGCGCCATACTCACCCTGCTTTACTACCTTATGCGCTCAGGACTGCTGGGAGGCAGAAGAGACTGACACCATGCCGCATAAATATCCAAAGGAAATCCAGGCACGCCTGCGGACCGAATGCTTCGGCAATGAGATGCTCTACAAGCAATGCCTGCCCTCAAGCAATAAAGCTCTTATGCAAATCAGTGAAGGCAGCGCCAGCGAAGGCCTGCTGCTGGTCTGTGAAGAGCAAACTGCCGGACGCGGACGCGAGAACCGCCCCTGGTTCTCGCCGCCAGGCAAAAACCTGTACTTCTCGCTGCTGCTAAGACCCTCCCTGCCGCAGCGACGGCTGCCCGAGCTGGCACTGCTCAGCGCCATAGCCCTGCGGCGGGCACTGCAGCAAGCATTGCCGCAAACCGAATTTGGCCTGAAATGGCCCAATGACCTATGGCTGCAAGGACGGAAAATCAGCGGCATACTCTGCGAAAGCGGCATGAACGCGCAACATGGCCTGCGAGCCGTCATCGGCATCGGGCTGAATGTGAACTGCAGCATACATGACTTCCCCGCCGAGCTGCAAGACAAGGTGACGTCGCTGCAAATCTGCAGCGGCAAGAAATTCAATCGCGCCAAATTACTGGCCGCAATCCTCTTGCAGCTGGAAAAATATTACCAACGCTGGCTGCAAAGCGACAGTCTGGCACCATTCCTGCCGGAGTGGGAGCAGGCCGACATCTTCCGCGGCAAAACCGTATGCGTCAAACAAACTCGGCAGGAAGTCTGCGGACTGAGCCTGGGACTGGCTGAGGACGGCAGGTTGAAAATACAATTGCCCGACGGCAGCATAAAGCTCATCTCTTCCGGGGATGCACAGCAAAGCAGAATCAGCCCGAGCTAACCAAGCCCCCTTTCCCACAAACCAGAAACAGGCAACCGGCTTATGCGGCGCCCTAGGCGCCGCATAAGCCCTTCGTGTTCCTTCGTGTTCCTTCGTGTGTCTTAGTGTCCTCTCCCCCCCATGTACCAAATAGACTTTCAAGCCGGCACGCTATTGCTGCGGCAGAGCCAGCCCAAGCAGGCTCTGCCTGCTCAGCTGGCCTCATATTGCCAGTATGACCCCCGGGTAGACTGCTGGCGGGCCGAGGCCATGCGCTATGCCGACATCGTCACCTATTTATACCGACAAAAACTACCCTACCAGGACCAGGCCAAGGGCTATCAGGAACTCGCCTTGGACTTTCATGAACAGCGCCAGGCACGCCCTTATCAAAGCGCTGCGCTGCAAGCCTGGCTGTCAAACCGCCGCCGCGGCCTGGTCGCCCTGCCCACCGGCACCGGCAAATCTTTTCTGGCACTTTTGGCCATACTGCGCTGCCAGCGCTCAACCCTGGTAGTCGTGCCCACCCTAGACCTTATGGCGCAATGGGCCGGACAGCTCGAACGAGCCTTCAAATGCCCAGTGGGAATGCTGGGCGGAGGCAGCAGAGACCTGCAAGAGATCTGCGTCTCAACCTATGATTCAGCCATGCTGCAAATGGAACACATAGGCCAGCGTTTCGGCCTGCTCGTGGTCGATGAATGCCACCACCTGCGCGGCGAAAGCTATCAACAGCTGGCGCGCTTCTCGCTGGCGCCCTTCCGCCTGGGACTTAGCGCCACTCCCGACGCCAAGGACCCGCAGGACCAAACCCTGCAAAACCTGCTCGGGCCTATATGCTATCGCATCGAAATTGACCAGCTCGAGGGAAAAGCGCTGGCGCCATACCAAACGCAAACCATAGAGGTGGAACTGGACCAGGATGAACAGCAAAAATATAATGAAAACCGAGAACTATATATAGCCTTCCTGCAACAGCAGCAAATACGCCTAGGCTCAGCCAGAGGCTGGAAAGAATTCCTTATCGCCTGCGCTAGACAGCCTGGCGGCAGAGCCGCATTCGAGGCCTGCTTGGAACAAAGACGCATCGCACGCAGCTGTAAAGCCAAAATACGAGAAATATGGAGGCTGCTGCAAAAACACCGGCTGGACCGCATGCTCATCTTCACCGCCGACAACGCCACCGCATATAGCATAGGCGAACAGTTCTTTCTGCCGGTGCTCACACATCACAGCAAGGTGGCCGAAAGAAGACAGATGCTGGACTACTTCCGCCGCGGACTCTATCCCGCCCTGGTCACCAGCCGCGTGCTCAATGAAGGCGTCGATGTGCCCGAGGCCAATGTGGGCGTCGTGGTATCGGGCAGCGGCAGCACACGCGAACACGTGCAAAGACTGGGACGCATACTGAGGCCGGGAGCGGACAAGACCGCCATACTGTACGAACTGGTCAGCGAAGGCACCAGTGAACGCTATGTGAGTGAACGCAGGAGACAACACCGTGCTTACGAAAAACCTGATTCAGTGCCGCATTAGAAACGGCAGGCTGGAACCCGCCTTCGTCAATTGCCAATCCGAAACCCTGCTCGCACAAGCAGAGGCCTTGATCGCCGTGTTCAAACAGTGCCTGGGACTGCATAAGGCGGAGCTGGACGAGCGCCTGGCGCCTACGCTTGCCGATATACGCCCGCTGGCCCTGGGCAAAGGCCTGCGCAAGCTGCTCGAAGACCGCTGCGTATTCAACAAGAAAAAAGACCTGGACTATGCCGAGGAGAGACGCAAGCTGCTTTCTCTGGCTGCCAGGCTGCGCCAGCAACAAGCCTGGGAAAGCCCCGAAGAACTGCGGCAAGCAATGCTGCAAAGCCCGGAGGCCGAGGACTGCGCCCTGCTGCAGGAAAAAGAAATATACGCCGACTTGCCGGAAAACGACATCCTGGAAAGCTTCGACTCGCTTAGCACCAAACAACTGCTGGAACGCTACAACCTGGGCCTGGTGCAGGCATTGCTGCTGAACGCCAAAAAACTGCTGCTGCACATAGACTCGGGCGAGGCCGCCAGACTGCGACGCGTATGCAAATATCTGCGCTTCTTTAGACTGCTGTGCCGCATCAAAAGCAGCCGCGAAGGCAAAAAAGAACTTATTACCATGGAGATAGATGGCCCGGCCAGCATCTTCGAGCAGCCGCGCGGCTACGGCTTGCAGCTGGCCATATTCTTCCCCGCCATATGCAGCCTTAAAAACTGGCAAATGCAGGCCGACATACTCTGGAAAGAAAAAAAACAGCTCTTGCAACTGGACCAGGACAGCCCACTAAGCTGCCCTTATCAGATATTCTCAGCCTATGTGCCAGAGGAAATCAAACTCTTTGAAAAACACTTTCGCAAGACCGTGCAAGATTGGAAGATAAGCGAGCAGACCCCATTTTTACGAGCCGACGACAACGAGATCATCTTCCCTGACTTCAGCTTTGTCAACTCCAAGGGAAAGCTCTTGCATCTCGAGCTTTTTCACCGCCATCATGCCAGCCGCCTGCTGCCACGCCTCGATTGGCTAAGCAGAAACCCCGACAGCCCGCTGCTACTCGGCGTCGACCGCAGTCTGCAGCGTAAGCCGGAGATAGACGCCGCCTTGCAGGCCAGCGACCACTTCGCCAAAGCCGGATTTATCTACAAAGACTACCCCAGCTGCGAAAAAACCCTGCAATGCCTGCAAAAAACAAGCGAGAAAATAAGCTAATTTGCACACTAAGACACACCAAAACACACTAAACCAAAACAAGTCTTTCAGCGTAAATAAAAAATCATAAAATAAACAAATCCGACTTGACAAAGAAAAATAAACAGACTATAGTATCCTCAAGTTAGTTAAGCTTCACTAACATAATTTTGCTGCCTATGCCTTTCACTCTTCGTCAACAAGGGTTTGTTGCGGCCTACTTGCTTTTGACTGCTTCGGGCGGTATAAGCGATTTCTAGCGTCATTTATCCTCTGCCTTGGGCGTCACTGAGCCTGCCCTGTCCCGTCATTTATTCTTATATCTCAGGTATTTTCGCCATGCCCAGAACTTTGTTTTCTTCGACTTTATGCATTCTTCTTTTTTGCGGCACTCTACTCTTATCCCAAGAGCCTGTCACGCGCGAGCTTAGCTTGGCAGAGGCCATTAAGCTGGCCTTGGAGCAGAACCCCGAGTTGCAGGCCGAAGCCTATGACCTACTCGCAGCCGAGGCACAAAGCCAGGCTTTAAGCGCCGAAAGAAAACCGCAGCTGGATTTTGTCGCCGGCGCTTTTTATCATTTGCGCGACCAGCGCCTGCTGCCGGCCAGCTACAACGGCGAAGCAGGCGCCTTTAGCGATAAGATGCTCGCCGGCGACTTTGTTCTCAGTATGCCGCTTTATACCGGCGGAAGACTAAGCAGCCAGATCAATGCTTCCAGGCTCCAGCGTTTGGCGAGCGAAAAACGCCTGGTTTACAGCCGCGAAGAGTTGCTTTTCAACGTCATCAGCGTGTTTTATCAGAGCTTGGCGCAGGAACGCATGATAGAGTCGCTGAAATTCTCGCATCAGGCACTGGAAGAGCACATGAAAAAGATCGAGGAGATGCTCAGCGTGCAAAAGGCTGCCGCGCTGGACCGCCTTCGCGTCGAGGTACGCGTGGCTGATTTGCGCCAGCGCCTCTTGCAGGCTGAAAATATCATGCGTGTGCAAAACCAGGTTTTGGCGAATCTGCTCGGGCTGGGCGAGCATTTGCAGACCGTTAAACCCAGCGGTTGCCTGCAAGAATTACCCTTGCCAGAAGAGATTCCGCCCTGTGATTACGAGAGATGCCTGCAGCAGCGCGGCGACTATCAGGCTGCCGCCGCCGCAGTCTCAGCTCAGGAACAGATACTGCAAAGCGCCAAAGCTGGGTTTATGCCTACAGTCGCACTGCAGGCTAGCTATGGCCGACGCATCGCGCTGAATTCACCGCAAAGAGCGCAGGGCTTGGACAGCAACCGCGAAAACGGCTGGCTGGGCCTGAGCATGCAGATACCTATAATCAGCAGCGGACAACTGCGCGCAGAGGTGCGCCGCGAAAAAGCCAGGCTGCTAGCCGCCAAGGCTAGACTGCAAAAACTTGAATTGCAGATAAAATTGGAAATAAGTACCGCCAGACTGAACATAAATGCGGCAAAACAACGCCTGGACGCACTGAGCAAGGCCAGCGAACAAGCCGAAGAAAGCCTGCGCATAGAAAGAGAAAAATACGAGCTGGGAAAAGGCTCGATCACCGAAGTGCTGGACGCCCAAACCGCATTGCTGGACTCGCAAACCAATTACTGCGGCACACTCGCCGACTTGCATGTCGCAAAAGCACAGTTGAAACTGGCTCAGGGAAGCAAATAAAAAACACCCGTGCTGGCTTGCAAGACAAAATATCAAAATTCGCCCAAAACTTGCCACCGAAGGAATTGCCATATGAGAGAGAATATATATTTTTCTGCCTGCCTACCTGCCATCTTGTTGCTGTTGATGCTCTTGCCGGCCTGTAAGCCGTCTAAAGACGCCCAGACCGCCAAAAAGGAGCCGCCGCTGCCACCCGTCCGCGTGCTGCCACTGCGTCAAGAGGCGCTCACACGCTGGCTGCCTTTGACCGGCTCTGTGGTGGCCAGTAACGCGGTGCGCATCAGCGCCAGCATCGAAGGCCCGCTGGCCTTCTGCCCTTTCCGTGAAGGCAGCCTGGTAAAAATGGGGGACAAGATACTGGAAATCGACCGCCCCATCTACCGGCGCGAAGTCGAGGCCGCCGAGGCAGCTTTGCTGGTGGCTCAAGCCCGACTGGCTGACTTGAGAGCCGGCACGCGTCTCGAAGAAATCGCCCAGGCGCAGGAAATGGTGACTCAGCTAAGCGAAAATACGCGTTTTGCTGAAAACGACTTGCAGCGCATTGAGCGCATGGTAGGCAGCGGTTCACTGCCCGGCGAGGCCCTGGAAAAGGCACAGGTCGCCTTTGTTAAAAGCCGTAGTGACTTGCAGTCAGCCCGCGAGCGTTTGCAGATGCTGAGCCGCGGCCCCACCGAAACCGCGCTGGCCATACAGGAGGCGTTGGTAAAAGAAGCCGCCGCCAAGGTGGAAAAAGCGCGTGCCACCGCGAACGAATGCATTATCCGTGCGCCTTTTGATGCCATCATCTCAGCCCTGCATGTGCGCTGCGGCGACCTGGCGGTGGCTAAAACCCCGCTGATGGACCTCTATGATCCGCAGTCGCTCACCATACGCTTCAGCATTCCGGAAAAATATGTCATGCATTGCCGCGAAGGGGGGCGGGTGCGCCTGGTCTTTGACGCCCTGCCAGGCCAAGAGTATGACAGCCGCATATCGCTTATTTATCCGCAGCTGGACCCGGGCAGCCGCACTTTGCTGGCCGAAGCCCTGCCGCCCGCCGAGCTTAATCTCAGCCCAGGCATGTTCGCACGCCTGCAATTGGCAGTGGCCGAATTGCCCGAGGCACTGATAGTGCCCGACGCCGCGCTGCTCAGTATGCCGGATGGCTCAACCAGGATATATGTGCTCGAAAAAGAAAATGTCGCCAGACTGCGAAAAGTAGGCATAGCCTTGGAAAATAACGGCGAAGTAGCGCTAAACTCCGGCGTGAAACCCGGCGACCAGGTCATTGTACGCGGACACGAGCTGCTCAAAGACGGTATGCGAGTGAAGCCGCAAAACCTGGAAAATGAGCAGCGCTAGACTTTTAGACGAAGACGACTTAGCCTGCCTTAGTCTGTCTTAATGTCCAAAATTACA
>JAAZIY010000027.1 GCA_012800625.1 Lentisphaerota bacterium | reverse complement strand
CCGCCGCCGATAAAGACTGACCTCAGTGCCTGGCACTGCATATGTTTTTGGGCAAACTCAAGTTCCAGTCTTTTGAGATAGCTATGTATGTCGTCATCTTGGGGTGTCTTTGAATAAAAGGCGCAATAGTCGCATTTTGCGGCGCAAAACGGCAGGTGTAGATAAAGTGACTGGTAGGGGCGTACTGACATAGGCTCGGTTGAAAAGATAGCTGACGAGCTAATGCGTCTATTACTGGACGCGAAGCCGCACTTGAGTCAAAAGCTGTCTGCATCGGGGCGTTTGGCGATGACAAAGCGGTCTAAGCCGGCCAGGTCTGGTGCAATGCGCGGGTCACGCCACTTGGCTTGCATCAGGATATTACGCAGTTCCTCGCCCTGGCTGCTACCGATCTCCATGATGAGGTAAGCATCAGGATGCATAAAAGACGGCGCCTGGTTTATAATGCGGGTGATGAGGTCCAGCCCCAGTTTCCCGGCCTGCAGGGCCAAGGCAGGCTCATGCTCTTTTATCAGTTTGGGCAATTGTTGATATTCGCTGTTGCTGACATAAGGCGGATTTGCAGTGATGAGGCTGAATTTAGAGCCGCCAGGCAACTTCTCGAAGAGATCGCTTTCCAGCAGCCTGACGTTTTTCAAATTCAGGCTGCGCGTATTTATGCAGGCCCAGTGCAGGGCTGCCGGGCTGATATCGCTGGCCATGCATTGGCAATGCGGCAGTTTATCAGCCAATGCCAGGGCGATTGCGCCGCTGCCGGTACACAGGTCCAGAATGTCGCCCTCGCCGGGATAGAGCTGTAAAGCCAGCTCGACAAGCAGCTCGGTTTCAGGCCTGGGGATAAGCACGCCGGGGCCGACTTGCACATTGATGTCGTGGAAATCAGTGTTTCCAAGTATATACTGCAAAGGTTCGCCTAGTTTTCGCCGGCGCAGCATATCATGCAGCTTATGCAGGGCTTCTTCCGGTAGTTGCCCGGTCGCTTTTAGGCTAAATTCACGCCTCAGCTCTTCAAGCATCCAGCGTGCCTCGTTGTCAGCGTTGTGACAATTAGCCTCCGCCAGGTTTTTTCTGGCATATTGCAGCGCTTGTAGGGAGCTAGTCATTTTCAGCCTTTAGCCCCGTTTATATTTTTGCGCGAAAATATCTATGGATGTGATAAACAGTCCCAGGAGCATGGGGCCGTAGACCAGCCCGATCAGCCCGTATGTTCTTAGTCCGCCTAATATGGCGAAGAAGAGCAGTCCGAAAGAGAGCTTGGCCTTGCCGCCGCTCATTAGCCAGGGTCTGACCAGCCCGTCTATATTGGCGACCAGGATCAGTCCCCATGCAGCCAGGAAGACTGCCTTTTGTCCCTGTCCCTGATAATATAGATAGACTGTGGCTGGCAGCCAGACCAGCGAGGTTCCGACAAAGGGTATGATGGAGCATGCGGCGGTGATTCCCGCCAGGAACAGGGCCGGCAGACCCACTAGCCAGTATCCCAGCAGACTGGCCAGGCCTTGCACGGAGGCGGCGCCCAGGATGCCGACAAAGACGGTGCGCGAGGTAATGACTATCTGGCGGCATATTTGTTCATAGTCATCGGCGGCGAAAGGCCCTACCTGTTTGAGCAGCTCTACCAGATATGGCCCTTGGTAGAAGAGGAAAAACAGGACTATGACCATAAGAAAGATGCTGAAGAGCAGGCTGCTGGTGGCGGAAATGGCCTTGATGGTAAAGCTCTGCAAGAAGATAAGAAAGCGTCGGGAAAAGAGCAGGAGATTCTTGATCAGGGTCTCGAAAAGCAGGTGGAAGTCATCGGCCTCATCGTCGCCGCTTAGCTGCTCAGGCGCGGTTTCGTCCTCGTCCTGATGCAGTTGCTCTTCGAGTAATTCCACCTCTAGGTCGGCTGCATGGCTCGGTTTGCCTTCCAGGCTGTGAAACAAGTCCGGCGAGCCTAGGAACTCGGCGCTTTCCTGTAGAATAAACCGCCCGGTTTTGGAGGCCTGTATCCTTTGCCAGGCATTTTGTACAGACTCCTTTTCATAGTATAGATATAGTTTCTTTGACAATTCGCCGGACTGCAGGGCATGATTCGCCTTGTTTAGCAGCTGCCTGCCTTGCATAAAGGCGGAATGAAAAAGGAAAACCAGGGGCATGGCCACCAAAAGCAGCAGCAGTGCCACCGATAGTGCCGCGGCGAGTTTTTTGCGCCGAATAATAATGTTTCGGGTAAGTTCAATGGAGGAGGCCAGAAAAGTGCGCTGCAGGAGTCCGGCTAGTGCAAGCTGCCAGCGCAGCGAGCAGCCTGGAGGCTTCTCAGGCTGGGCGGCCTGTTTTTTATAAATCGCCTCTTGCCATGCCGCCGCGGTTTTGCCTATGACTTGTGAGGGCGAACAGAAGGCAAAGGGGAGTTTGCGCAGGAGGCGAAAAGTTTTCCTGAGCAGCCGGTTTACGCTCAGGTGAAATGGGAACATGGCGCTGGCGATGAGCATTCCCAGGACTATGGCGTGTATAAAGCTGCTGGACAGCTTCAGCAGTACGGCGGCAAGCAATAAGAGCAAAGCTAAAAAAGCAAACTTGGAGATGTTGTTGCTGACGCTTGACATGCTGAGCTAGAACCCGTACAAAAAGATGGCCTGACAGGATTTTGGACACCAAGACACACAAAGCCACAGCCTAGGTAGACCCCGTCCAAAAAGAGGACATAGTAGCGCCTCTACGAGGCGCCGGTTTTGATGGCCTGTACCCCAGGCTAAAGCCTGGGGTTAAGCATGGTTATGCGCCTACGGCGCAAGTAGATGCGCTTTTTTATAGTAAACGGTGCTAAGGGATAAAACGGCTCATTTCTGCAGAAAAATTCATCAACGGTGCTAAGGGATAAAACGGCTCATTTCTGCAGCAAAATTCATCAGATGCTTCTTATTTTGCCAGTAGTATTGGCTCTGGTAGGTTACCTACAAAAGCAAAATTTCCATAAAAAACATGGTTTTCGGAAGAAATTTTAATTTTTTCATGAGAATCTGTCACATGGTGCCCTGAAAGGGCAACCTAATAAAGCCCAGGG
>JAAZIY010000201.1 GCA_012800625.1 Lentisphaerota bacterium | reverse complement strand
TGGTTGATGCCTTCTCACGCCGGCTAAAGCCGGCTAAGAGCGCAAGCTAAAGCTTGAACTACGAACATACGCCGGCTAAAGCCGGCGGAGAACAACACTTTTCAGGCTTAAGTTAGCGCCAATAGGCACTGAGCCGGCGGAGAACAGTTCTCCCCCTTTTTGGACGCGGCCTATTCAGCCTGAGGCGCGGAAACTCGGGCTGCGGCGGCCAGTCATAGCGCAGCAACGTTCCGGCCGGGCTGTCGTTCAAAGCCTGGTGGTTTTGCAGTGCCAGTCGGTACACATAGAAATACTGCGGCTGCAACTTGTTTTGCTTATTCCACAGCCAGGCGGGCAGCTTGATGCTCGCCGTCCAGGCTGAGACACTCGAATTTGACCAAGATGCCACCTTCCTGGAAGCCTTTGAACCACTAAAGCACACTAAGACACACCAAGCTACACTAATGGCTAGAATTCCTCTTTGTTTGGCTTACATCTCTATGCGCTTGCCGCTGCGCCGGGCTTGCTCAGCATCGCTGATGGCCTTTTGGATAAGCGGATACATGGCCTTGATGGCGCTTTCCACATCGCGTCTGCCCAGCTCGGCTGAGGCGCTTTGCGGATAGCCCATGACTCCGACCTTGACCTCGGGCCTTTGCCGGGTGTTGACGATTTCTTGGGGCAGGCCGGTCAAGCTTTGGCGCTGCTGATATGCGTCCTGGTCCTGGCGCATTTTTCTTGCCAGCTCGTCCTCATCCATGCTCAGCTGCTCCATTTGCACCAGGTGCGGGCGGTAGGCCAGCATGAGCGAGGTTTCGGCCTCGCCGGCGTGGAAATCGTGTCCGTTTTCCGCCTTTGCCGCTTCGGGCAGCGGTCTTTGCCAGAAGTCGCCGCGGCGCAGGAAAAGTATTAGGGTTTGTTCCAGTGCCGGATTAAGCCATTTCAAGATGCGCAGCGATTCCTTGAGTATGGCCAGGCTTTCGCTGCCGCCGTGTCCTGGATATATCAATATGTTCAGGAAGCCTTGCCCGGCCAGGGCCTCGATAATATCACAGACCATATTGCAGAAGTTGGTCGGCTTGACATTGATGGTTCCGGGCAGCTGACCGCCGGAGAAGCAATAGTTGAGGCATGGCGCCACGATGCAGCCCAGTTTTTTGGCCAACTCGTAGGCGGGCACCTCGGCATTGTGTATGTCCATGCTCAGCGGCAGGTGATAGCCATGCTGCTCGACTACGCCGTAAGGAAAAATAATCGTCTGATTGTGCCTCAGATACTCGCGAATCTCTTTCACCGTCATCTCGCCCATGCTGTGCGTGCGCATTGTAAAGCTCCTTGTCCTGGTTAAAATCACCCCGAATTAGGGCAGACAACATAAGCTAATAGCATAAGCCGGATTTGCACTGACAATGTACAGAATTGGCAGCAATGGGGCCATGTTTTTGCTGGACAAGAAAGGATTTTTGCCGCCCTTGATCAAAGCACCGCATAAGGCCTTAGTGTCTCTTCGTGTCTCTTAGTGTCCTCCCCCTTCGTGTATTTTAGCGTCCAAAATCCCACCACTACAATTGCGCAGCAGATGACCGTGCTATTTACCAGTTCCACTTGGCGCGACGATAGGGCAGATCACTTACATAGCGCCAGACTTCCTTGCTTTGCTTCATCTCAGGGATGAGCTGCGGGGCTATACCGCAGTTCCACCAGGAGCGTGAGAAGAGGTAGTCTTCTGCATCGCTCATCAGGGGTTGTATGATTATGGCGCTGATATTCCACTTGCCGCTGAAGCGCAGCGCTATTTTCCCATCTTTGACCCAGGTAGGAATAACCAGGGTGTCTCTTTCACCTTGAGCCAGCTCGAAGGCAAAGTCCTTGCCGCCGCTGTTTATCGTGCCCCTCAAGTCACCGTCTATGCCCTTCATGGCCAGATTGAGCAAAACAATGCCGTTTTGATGCTCTAAAGTCAGTGTGTTGCTCCCCTCGCCGCTGATGCCGGCATGGAATAGCGGCTCCTGGCTGGGCACTGTATCGCTGACCAGCCTAACGGCCTGCGAGTCGCTCCAGTTGCCAGGATTGACAGCCGTGAACTCCAGGTCGTGCCCCGGCATGTTGCGGTTGACAAAGCCGGTGGCGGGACTGGAATCGGTGAATTGCAGCCGCGTTGACACTGGCCGGTTGATTTGATAGCTGAGGGTGTTGTAAGGGTGGTAGTCCAGGTAGTTGTGCAGACCGGGGCGTATCACGACCTTAGTGGCGTTCTTGGTGCCGAATTTGACGCCGGAGTTTTGCACTATGTAAAAAACGTAATGCTTGCCTTCGCGGCGCATGTGGGCTTTGTATTGTGAAACCAGCCCCTCAATGAAGATGCCCCAGATACCGTCTGGAGCAAAATTGATCATGAAGTCAATCTTGCCGCCGCTGAACTGCACATGGCGCAAATGGCCAATGATCATTTGCCCTTCTGGCTCTTCGCCGGTTATTTTATAGCTGCGCGGCGCAAACTGACTGCGATGCCTGCCTAAAGTGTAAGCCGCGGTGGCTCCCTTCAGCAGCTCCACAGGAATACGAATTGCATAGCCAAAATGGCCAAAGTCATATTTTTTAGGATGCAGTATGGCCGAAAGGCTGATCTCGGCTTTTTCCTGGCCATGCCAGGCCACCTCGCGCACAAAGTTAAGGTCGCCGCCAAAAAGTTCGCCGGCAGCAAGCTCGCCGCTTAAACCCTCGCCCTTGAAGCCCAGGCGTTGGCTGATACCGGAGTCTAAGGCCTCACTGAGCATGATAGGCGAGATCTCGGTCTGGGTGGCTTCAAATGCGTCGCTGACGATCAAGGGCTGACCATTGACACGCAGCAGCACCTCGTCCTGGCTAGGCTCGCAGAGCTGCACTTCCAGCTTGGGCTGATGGTAGTACTCTTCTGTGCTGACTTCCGCAGGCGATTTGCTGAAGGGCACAATGTCCCTGGGCACCTCAATTGGCGGCTGCAGTATTTTCTGGTCGGCATAGCTTTGAGCCTCGATTTTTAGCTGTGCGAAGGCCCCTAGCAGGCTGCCCGGAATGACGAACCTAGTGCCGCCGCCAGCCAGAGGGCTGCCCTTAATGGTCTGGCGCCCCTCGCGCTCCGGCGTACTCAAAACAGCAGTGTCGGCACAGGGGCGCATGATCTGCAGCACCAAGTCCTGCTTGATTTCCGGAAACAGCATCTTTTCAGGCACTCCATAGCTGCGCTTCTCGCCTTGCTTGATGCTTTGACCAGTGAAATTGTAGAGCTGAGCATAGATGCTGCCGCTGCCGTCCTGTAGCTGATTGACTATGGCGATGACTTTTTCCGGAGCCTTGAAGCTGACTATCTGCTCTTGGCTGGCATAGTCATAGAGATCAGAGATAAAGTTTTGCAGTGGCGGATTGGGCTTGTAGTTGTAGCTGCGGCCATTGCGCATCTCCATTTCATAAACCGTTTCACCCAGTCCGGAGGCCACATAGATGAAGCGTCCTTTGCCCCAGCTGCTCTCTACAACCAGGGGCAACTCAACGCCATTTTCGTCAACTGCACTGGCTAGCAGCCTGGATTTTTCCGGCTGCAGCAGCTCAACTTGGAAATAAGCCGGCAGGTTGAAGCCGCCCTGCAAGGCCTGGTTGTAGGACTTTACCTGCAGGTTTCTTAATATGCCGCCCTGGCTGCTGACATTGAGTTTTTCGGCCAGCTGGAAGTCGGGGCGCCGGTTGCCGGCCTCGTCAAACAAGCTGCTGTTGCGTGTCAGCACGGCAGTGCCGCCTGCCTCTACCCAGTCGCTAAGCACCTCACATTGCTGGTCAGAGAGGTTGGCCTGGGAGACTAGCAACAGAGTTTTGTATTTGCCTAGACGATCCGGATAGAAAAGATCGCCGTCCAGCAGGCTGTCAAATTGCTTGCTTTCCCGCACCAGGGTATCGACTACGCCGCAATAGTCGTACCAAAAGTGATTGCGGTCAGAAGTGATTTTTTTGCTTTGGTATGAGAGCAGCACGCCCACGTTGGTCAGAGTGCGGGCGTATTGGTGAGGCATGGTGTCAGCCCATTTGTGGTAGCGCAGAAAATAATCCTGGTCCTCTGCTGTTTTCAAGGGCAGCCTTGAGCCCCACCAGATGGAGTGTCGCGTGCCCTGGCTCATGGCCCAGGCCAAATAGTGCGATTCACGCACCACCTGCTCGCGGTTTAGGCTCCAAACCGGGATGTCGTAGAAATCACCGTAGGAGTTGCGCATCTTGAAGCAGCGCATCATGCTGGTCCAGCTGTTGAGCGGATCATAGATCATGTTCTCCCAGCCTACGAAAGCGCTATAGTCGGCGGCGTCCAGGGTCAAGTCCTCTATGGAGGCATTGGGGTCGCCATAGTCCGAGCAGTAGGTCATGATGAAGGTGTCTTCCTTGATTTGCTGCAAGGCTTCCAACATGCGGCTGCGCATATTGGTAATTTGCTTGTCGCTATAGTCCTTGTACTTGCTTTGGGCGCTGCTGGGCGCATTGTGATTGGTCCAGCTGGGCGGCTCCATGCCGCTTTCCTTTTTGAAGCCCTCGCGGCAGGCCTTGCAGTAACAGGCGTTTCGATTGGCGCGCGAAAGCTCGTCGATCATATATCCCGAGGCCAGCGCACTTTCATGGTAACGGTACAGATAGTCGATGCAGGCCTGCTGGAAGCCAGGGTTCACGGGGCAGAACCAGAAGCTGTTTTCGCCGCTGCGTATGTCTGACTGCGACCAGTCCAGGTTGTTGAGCATAAGAGGGTATCCGCGGTAGCCCACGATGGTAGGCTCATGATGCTCTATGCTTTGTATGCCGTATTTTCGACAGGCGTCCAGCAGTATTTTTCCGGCTTCGCGTATGCTCGGGAACTCTTCCACGTAACTCATGCGAAAGTGCCTGCCGTTGTACAGCGCTCCGGTAAACCCCAGTTCATGCAGCCATTTGACGTGCTTGTCGGCCTCCTCCTCGTTTAACAGCCCTATTCTGTCGCCATTGTTGCTAGTGGTCAGGTTGGCAAAGGAGGTGTTGTACATGTCCTGGTTGACTTTTGCGTATTTCCTCGGCATGGTAGAGCAGGGCGATGCCCCGGTAAATTTAAGCTTGGCAAGCAGCTCTGGCAGCTGCTTTACCTGCAAAGCCTCAAAGCTGAGCTTTTGCAGCTGGTTGTTGAGCCCGTCATTAGAGTTGGCTTGCTGGTAATAGCGCAGCTTTCCTGGAACAAAGATATTGCACTGTTGCCATTGGCTGTCAAAAAACATCCTGCCTTCACGGGTCAGAATAAAGCGGAAACGGCTGTTTTCGCGGTCAAAAAAGAGGCTGCTGTGCAACTCTTCGCCCACTGCAAAGCCCAAGGGGATATCATAGTTTTTACTGCTGCTGCTAAAAAGCAGCCTGCGGTTATTGTTGTAGCGGCTGCTTTGCAGGGTAAAACCGGCATGGGCATTGCTATTGGCGCTTTGCAGGCGAAATGAGCTCACTGATGACACCTGCCCGTGCCCGTTCGGATCGCTGTTTCCTACCACAAAGCTCCACTGGGTCAGCAATAGCTCAGCTTGCTTCAGCGCCTCGGGCAACATAAAGTCGTAGCCGCCGCTCATGCCTGGGCCAGAGCTGTGCGCATGGCTGTAAAATACTGAATCCTCAGTGGCTTTGTCGGGTTTAAAGCTGCCAAAAGACTGAGAATACAAACAGGTTGATAAGACTAGGGCGCAGAGAAAACTGAAATAAAGTCGCTGCATTTTAATTCCTTAGGTATTACTAGAGCGGGGTATTCATTAAACGGCATAAAAATCTGCGTCAGGCAGGCAGCTTATGCAACTGCCTGCCTGACGCTGTGTTCTGTCACATGGACTGGTGTTCTAGGCTTAGAACCTGTCCCAGTTGTTGTTGGGATCCACATCGGAGATACTATTATATTTTCCGCCGCCCTTGTGACTAAAGACCTTGGCCATATATGGATTGCGCGTGCTGGTATAGGCGGCGAAATGCGGGCCGGCCGGGGTCATCTCGCTGGTGACATGCCCATCAGCCCAAAGCGTGTTGACTGCTCCTTTGTGCCTGGCGTGCAATACGCCGTATGTCTTGCCAGTGAGAAAATGTTCCGACATGGCAAAGTATCCGGTAGTGCCAGTGCCAGCGTTAGTGGTGTGCACATCGGCGTGGGTGATGGTTCTGCCTGGATAGCGTATCTCGTAAAACTTGGCCGGCGAACCGTCTATGCCGCTTTCCTTGCTTACCACGTGATAGGCAGAACCGCCTATGTGCAGATAGTTGTAACCGTAGTCCGGCGTTTTGGTGGAGCGGTACATGCCGCCGCCAAACCATGTGCTGTCCGTGTAATAGGCAGCATAGTTGCCCACCGTGGTGCGCGGCAGAGCCGGGCACTTGAAGATTAGCTTGTCAAACACATAACGGTATACGCCAAAAAGATAAACCCAGTTCACCTCAGTGTCGGCAGCGGGTTTCCAGTAAGGCACGTTGCCCACACTGGCAAAGCGGTAAACGGGCATGCAGTCGTCATAATCCCCCAAGTATTGCTGCACAGCAAGGCCCATCTGGCGCAGATTGCCGGAGCACTTTATGGTATAAGCCTTCTCGCGAGCACCGGCCAAAGCCGGCATTAGCATGCTGGCAAGTATGGCGATAATCGCAATAACGACTAGCAACTCGATTAGTGTGAAGTGTTTGCGCATTGTTTTTCTCCTTTTTCCTAAGTTGGCTGCCTTGTGATGAAATTTCAGGGTTGATTTAGTTGCCTGTGTTTTGCGTTGTTTTTATTACGGTTTGGCCGAACTGCAGTTTGGGCTTTTGCTCCAGGCTGTGCTTTCGCGGATTTCCACCTTTGCCGGCCAGTACCGCCTTTAGTACCTGCCAGGTTTTTTCTCCCAGCAGGCTGTAGTCCTGTTGCTCATAAGTCCAGTCTTCATCCGGGTTGGCATTTTTATTTCCGCTAACGATTTGCAGCTTTCTGCCTTGCTTGGCAAAGGCGGTTTTCAGCAGCTGGCCATCGTGGTGTCCGCAGATAACGATTTCCGGGGGGTCGGGCAGCGCCAGCCATTCCTCGGCAGTTTTTTGCAGCTGAGGAGTAAAGCAGTACTTTCCGTTGAAGTAGGGGGGCAGCTCGAAGTGCTCTGCGATGGCTTGCCAGCGTTCCTTCAGCCAGCGTCTGCCGCTGGGCACGCGGGCCGGGAAGCAGAAGGCGATGCGGTGATTGCCGCAGTGACCGATAATCTGTTCGACGAGCAGATACCAGAGCTGCTCGTTGTTGAAGTCCACCCAGTGTACGCCGTAGTTCAGCGGCATCCAGTTGGCGACCACAAAGGGTATGTCTTGCAAAGTAAGCTGGCGCAGCAGAAAATTATAGAAGGTGCTGTAGACAAAGATGTGCCCGTCAACCTGCGATTTGAGCCAGTAGTCCAGGTTGCTATACAGCTCTTTGTCGATAATCTCGTTGAATACCGGAGTGAAGCCGTCGGCCTGTATGTTGAGACGCAGCGCGTTGAGCAAGATGTCGCTGTCCTGAGCAGTGTCGCGCAAAGGCTCGTACACTATGTTGATGACCCCGGTTTTGGGACGCGGCGGGAGCAGCTCGTTGATTAGCGTGCCGCTGCTGGTGGGAGTGATCAGGCCGGCCTCAGACAAGGTCCTGATGCTCTTGGTCATGGTGCTCAGGCTGGTGTCAAACTCCGCGGCTAGAACACGCACCGCAGGCAAACGACGCGTATATCGCCCCAGCATGATGCGCTCACGCAACTCGGCGCTGATTTTTTGGTGCTTGCTTCCTGACATCGTGTTATAGCCTGTGTTCTATGCTGTTCTAGGTGATGGATAATAGTATAACAACGCTTTGGAAAATGTCAAGCGCAAAATGGTTGCTAGGGCAAAATAGATGAAAAAGACCTCTGGGCTAGTGTGGGTCTAGGCGAGTAAACCGCATATGAGTTGGTGTGACTTAGTGTCCAAAAAAGGGGAGGACAAGGAGCGGGGGCAGTAAAAAGGCGCCGCTGCCATTGGCTCTGGAGGAAGCTTCTGACAGCAGCGCCTAGGGGAGTTTAGCGCAGACGATTATTGGCGTAATGCCGCCAGCTGCTGGTCTATAAGCTTGGTGATCTTTTTGAAGGCGGCCTGGTTCTCCAATTGCTCCAGTGTATTCTGGGCATTGCGGAATTTGCTGCGCTCCACC
>JAAZIY010000200.1 GCA_012800625.1 Lentisphaerota bacterium | reverse complement strand
CCGATTCGTCCGATTCGTCCGATTCGTCCGATTCGTCCGATTCGTCCGATTCGTCCGATTCGTCCGATTCGTCCGATTTGCTTTTTGGGACGGGAGCGGGGAGCAGCCTAAAGGTTGAACTACATACCTTGAACGCTTTGTGCCACTTTAGCGTCATGCCTAAAAAACTCTGGGGTTTTGAGCAAAACCCCGAGCAAAAGTCGCTGCCGGAAATTTCGTTTCAGTCATAACCAAGCCAAAAAACAATCCAGCCCCGCAGGGGAGACACCTTGCAGCCCGGGGCGCGCGATGGCTGTTATTTGCCACTCTCGTTCCCTGTGGTTATCTTACTCCAAATCTTCATTACCCTTATTATTACCCTTATTAAGCGGTATTACCCCTATTCGACGCCAACGGCTTCCCGCTCCACGGCCAGTGCATTTCAAAAAACTCAAGTTTCGTTTCATCACTGTCTGGATCATGTCGCGGCTGATCCCTGGACAACGCTGTTCAAGTTCCTTCAATGAAAATTCGCCTGAAAATTCATTTAACGCCCGCACAATCACAGCTGTTTTTTCCCCGCGCGGAACCTTGCAGCTATCAAAGCAGCTTTCAAATTCCTTGTACAAGGTCCTGAAGCTGAATAAAAGGTAGTTGATATACGGCCAGGCGTCATGATGCCCACTGTGCCAAGCGCGGGAAGAAAGCTCGAGGGTCTCGTAATATTGTGTTTTGCCGGATTCAATTATTTTTTCGATGCTGATATAGCGTCCGGCCTCGTATCCGAGTTGATAGAGCATAAACAGCAAGAGCAAACGGGAAACACGTCCGTTGCCATCTCGAAATGGATGAATGCAAAGAAAATCAAGGTTGAAGGCAGCCAGCGCAATTAACGGAGAAATCTGATTGTCGCGAACAATCTCCTGGTATTTTTCAATCGCTACCTGCAAATAGTTTTCAACGTTTTCTGGTTCAACAGTTTTGAAACGGATTCGAGAGGAGCCGTCCGCATAGGTTTCAATAATGTCGCTGGGTTTGTCTTTGAACTTGCCTGCGTCCCAGGCTCCTGAGCGGGAAAGAGCATGAAATCGGCAAATAGTCGCCATGCTCAGCTGGAGTTTGTCGGATTGATTATGAATCAGGTCAAGCGCATTTCGGTATCCCCGTATTTCCTCTTCGTTGCGGTCGCGCAGACTGCTGTTTCCAAAGAGGACGGTACCGATCCGTTTTTCATCAATGGAAACTCCCTCAATCCGGTTGGAAGAGACTGCGCTTTCAATCATGGAGAATTCACGCATGCGCTTAAGCCGTTGTGGGGATTGTCGGGTGAAAAGTTCCTGATGTCCCTTCATTTCGGCAAGTTCGCTGAGTTCCCAAGTGCTAATCAACGGAATGCTTTTCAAATTCGGCAGGAAGTATAGAAGCGTATTCATATGCTTATCACTGACATGTTTGTGACTGAAGCAAAATTTCCGGCAGCAACTTTTAGTCGGGGTTATTGCCCCAAATCCCGGAGTTTTTTAGGCATGCGCTAAAGCGGCACAAAGTGTCCAAGGCTAAGGCCGCCGACGCAGGCCGAGCCGTTTTAGTGGCATTGCCACCCCAGAACGCGGTGCTCTCCAGCAGAGCCGTCTTCTGTTTCGCAACGCATCTTCAATGTAGCCTTTGATTCCTTGTTTGCAATCCTGCGTTTTTGGCCGGACTCCTTCATCACATAGAGCAGGTCCAAAAAGGTGGCCTGAGCGGAATTTGGACACGAAGACACACAAAGCTACACAAAGGCACACTAAGGCATCTCCGTCTCCATCAGCTTCCTCTTTTGCACTTTTGTGTGTCTTGGTGTGTCTTCGGGTTTCTTTGTGTGCCTTATTGGAGAGCGGGGTTTAAGCCTGCCATGCGCGCCTCTCTGTATGTCTTGTCGATTTTGTAGATGACAAGAGACTGAAACCTTCCATAAAAATCTTTGTAGCTGTTCTGCACGCTACAAAATCACTTGTGGCTATTATATTGCAATTTGATATCCACAAAGCTTTTTGTGGATATTGCGCTAGCGTCAAAGTTAAAAGATATCTTTGCCCTCCGCGATATTGAGCAGTCGTCCAAAGGCCAGTATGGCAGGCTGCCGACCACTGGCTGGACGGAGTTCAGTTAATATTCCCTCTTTTTTCAGCCTGGCAATAAATGACTTAAGGGATGCGGCGGGAATCTTTGTAAGCCTTGCCAGTTGTGAGCTTTTAAAGATGGGCTGACTAAAAAGAGCGTCAAGTAAATGGACCGTATATTGTGAACGAGTGATTTTGTGAATTTGCTCTTTCATGTCCTCATACAGCCTGAGGATTTCGCCCACCCTTGCGCCATTCTGCTTTGCCTGCGTAATCACTGCCTGCAGGAAGAAAGCAATCCAGCCATTCCAATCGCGGTCTGAAGAAATTCTCTTCAGGCGGAGATAATATTCTTCCCTATGGTTTTCCAGATAAGCAGACAAGTAGAACATCGGTTGCGACAAGACCTGCTTTTGGTATAAAAACAGCGGAATCAGAATGCGCCCGATACGCCCATTTCCGTCCTTGAACGGATGCAACAGCTCAAACTGGGCATGAACTACCGCTGTTTGCAACAGGAAGTCCATGTCGTCACTGTCCATGTAGTCTTCCCACTCCTGTAAAAGATTAGAAAGCTGCAAGGGATTTGGGGGCACAAAACTCGCCTCCTCGATGCTGCAGCCATATGTACCGATCCAGTTCTGTTCTCTGCGGAATTCACCCGGCGTTTTGTCTTGCCCACGCACACTGTCCAGTAAAATACGATGCAGTTCACGTACGAAGCTTAGGCGGATGGGGTAATCCTTCAGATGTTCCCGGGCGGAATAGAGAGCCTTGCGATAATTGAAAATTTCTTGAATGTCATTAAGCTTTTCCCCCTCTTTGATCAAGCCCGCCTCATGTTCGAGAACTTCGTCAATCGTAACCTGGGTCCCTTCAATTTTAGAGGAGAGGACGGCTTCCTGTGTCGTAAGTGGAGAGAGCATGATCGCGGGGTTTGGGATACCCTGCAACAAGCCATCATAGCGAGCCAATGTCGCATTAGCTTGCCCCACCAGTGGTAAGAGCCTGCGGTAGTCAAGATCCGCCAATGGCAATTTGTCAGCCTCATAGAGAGTCATGAATCGCCTCCTTGACTTAATACGGCTTCAACCGACAAGTTTTTCTTGTCAGTTGTGAAAAGCAATCCTTGTCTACGTGCGTTTCATGCTTGTTCATTTTTCCCTCTCCCACATACGCTTCATAAATTTCTCCTCAAAAAGGCGGATCTTCCTGCTTTCGTCATCCTGCTTTGCTCTTGGTATGGCTGAGCTCCTTTTGTTTGGCGACTAATCTAAATGTAGTCGTTAAAAACGGAGCTGCAGAAATTTCGTTTCACTGACGTGCAAGACAAAAGGAATCGACATCGAAGCGCATGCCATCATTCAGACTGACCGGAGCTTGTGCTGCTTGCAGGAAGATGTTTTTCAAATGTTCCTGGCTGGCATTTCCGAAATAAGCCAAGTCGGCATCAACAGTAGGGCGGAAATTCCGTCCCTTCTGCCAAATGACAAAGAGGTTTCCGCCCTTCAATACGAATTGACTGGCCGATGCGGAAATACTCAGGCGATACAGGAATCGTTCGGTGGCATAGTGAATCAGCAGACTCATGAAATTCAACTTTTGCTCCCTCGCGATATTCAACAATTTCGCATATGCGGAAGCCGCATGGTTGACCGGCTTGGGATTGCTCATGAGAACAGGCTTTCCACGTATGGGCTTATGATTTTCGTAATCCGGCAAATTGCAGCTGCATCCATAAGTTCAGAAACCGTAAAAAGTTTCAAGCGGTATCCTTCTCGGAGAGCCTCTAGCGCGACATCCATCCCGACCTTGTTGCGGAATTTAAAACAGTCGGCCACCGTCTTGGCCGCAGAATAAACCTTGACTTTCACTCCATGCAAATCATGAATTTCAACTCCGTAGTCATACGGTTTTTTGGTGAGCCTGATGCAGGAAAGAGCAGTGTGCTCCAGTTTCGGCAGTCTTGCGCCATGAGGAATGGCAATCCAGAGGGAATGCGGCAGCTGCGAGGTGAAATTATGAATCCGCAAGGCGGAAAGCAGGCATACGACGAAGTTGGCTTGTTTTTTTACCAACAGTTCCATGTCAAGGTATGGATTGATTGCCAGGCCTGGGGGGGAGTATACTCCGCGAGCCAGGCGTTCGATCCGACCCTGCCTGCAATAGCGTGAAAGCTGCTGGCGTGATACCCCCTGCGCCTCCGCTTCGGAAACACTGAAGCTTGTTTTGCGGCGAAGCAGCTTGTCGAGCGCATTATTTATTTCCGTCATCAGAGCACCTTATGTTACAAGATGCAAACAAATATAATTCATTGATGACATTCTGTCAACGGCAAAGAAGTTTTTCTTCGCAGAGAAGGTTTTAAGCATATCAGAATCTGCAAGCCTCATACACTATTGCAAATCCCGGCTTCTGTATTTTTCACCGCGTTGGACAAAGGTCCCGTCAAGCGAAAAACTTGCAGTGCCTTCGTGTCTCTTCGTGTCTCTTCGTGTCTCTTCGTGTCCTCCCCCTTCGTATGCCTTTATGGTTCAAGGGCTTTTTGGACGGGGTCTAATTAACCCTTGCCAAAAACCGGTTATGCTGTTTACCACTTGGGCATTTTTGCTTTGCGCAGGCGTATGTTTTTGGGCGTGACCTCGACTAGCTCGTCGTCGTTGATATAAGAGATGCAGTCTTCGAGGCTAAGCTGCCAGGGTGGGGTGAGCAATACGTTTTCGTCGGAGCCGGCGGCGCGCACATTGGTCAGCTTCTTGCCTTTGCTGGGGTTGACCATTAGGTCCCCCTCGCGGCAGTGCTCGCCAACTATCTGGCCGGCATAGATATTAATGCCGGGGCCAAGAAAAAGCTTGCCGCGCTCCTGCAGATTGAATAAGGCATAGGCCACCGACTGGCACTCCTGCATGGAGACCAAGACACCGCGGCTGCGATGCTTCACCTCTCCGGCATAAGGCTCATAGCCGTGAAAGACATAGTTCATCACGCCCATGCCCTTGGTGTCGGTGAGAAACTCGCTGCGATAGCCCAGCAGACCCCGTGTCGGGATTAGGTATTGCAGTCTGGCCATGCCATTGAGCGTATCCATGCCTTGCACGCGGGCCTTGCGCTGGCCCAGCTTCTCCATGACTGCGCCCAGGAAGCTTTCATCCACGTCTATGCTAAGCTCTTCAAAAGGTTCCAGGCGTCTGCCTTCCTGGTCCTCTTTGAAGATAACCTGCGGGCGGCTCACCTGGAACTCGTAGCCTTCGCGGCGCATTTTTTCTATAAGTATTGACAGGTGCAGCTCTCCGCGTCCTGCCACTCTGAAGCCCTGTCCTGAGCTTAGCGCGCTCACTTGCAGGGCGACATCGGCCATCACTTCGCGATGCAGCCTTTCGGCGATATGCCTGGAGGTGACATACTGTCCTTCGCGCCCTGCGAAGGGCGAGTCGTTGGGCAGGAAGCTCATGGCTATGGTGGGCGGGTCTATTTCCATAGGCGGCAGGGGCATGGGATCATCGGGGTCAGTATAGGTGCAGCCCACGGTGACCTCGTCCATGCCGGCGGTGGCCACGATATCGCCGCAGATTGCGGACTGCACTGCCAGCTTCTGGTTGCTCTCAAAACGATACAGCTTGCTGATGCGTGCCGGCCTGATGCTGCCGTCCCGCATGACCACGGCGATCTCCTTGTTGATATTCAGCGTGCCGCCGCTGATCTTGCCTATGCTGATGCGCCCCAGGTAGGGCGAGTAGTCCAGGCTGCTCACCAGCATCTGCAAGGGGGCCTGGCTGTCGCCTTGCGGCGGGGGCACTCTTTTTATGATCAATTCACAGAGCGGGGTCAGGTCGCGATGCTCGTCGTTGAGGTTGTCCAGGGCGTAGCCTTCCCTGCCGCAGGCATAGACCACGGGGAAATCGAGCAGGCGCTCCGGCGCCTCGAGTTTGAGGAAAAGCTCGAAGACCTGGTCCACGGCCCAGTATGGACGTGCCGCCGGCTTGTCTATTTTGTTGATCACCACTATCACGGGCAGTTCCAGTGCCAGTGCCTTCTTCAGCACGAAGTAGGTCTGCGGCATAGGGCCTTCCTGGGCGTCGACGAGGAGCAGCGCGCCGTCGGCCATGCGCAGCACGCGCTCGACCTGGCCGCCGAAGTCGGCATGTCCGGGCGTGTCGATGATATTGATGCAATGCCCCTTATAGGGGAAGGAGCCGTTTTTGGCGGTGATGGTGATGCCGCGCTCGCGCTCCAGTTCATTGGAGTCCATCAGCCGTTCGGCCACGCGCTGGTTGTCCCGAAACAGGCCGCCGAATTTGAACAGTTCGTCTACCAGGGTAGTTTTGCCATGATCCACGTGTGCAATGATGGCGACATTGCGTATTTTTTCTTGTTGCATACAGGTATGTGTAATAAAAAGTCAGAAATAAGTGAAACAATTAATATAATGCGTTTTTTGAGCCATGAAGAGGGTCTCAGAGACCGAAAGGCAGAGCGGCTTCCGCACTTTGTCTATGACAATTTTTATTTTTCCATTATATTGTAGGGCAGGGCGGCTTTGACGTCCTGCCGGCTGCCCGAACCACTTCTCCTCATTCAGTCATGATAAAGCCAAGTCGTTTTTTTCTGCTCCTCTTCTTGTTCGCCGCCCTCCTGGCGGCCGAGCAGCGCCAGCTTTATTTTTTGCAGACCACCGACATACATTCGGTGTTGGTTGACGAGGGTCCGGCCTACGGCTCACTGCTGCGCCTGGCCACTCTGATCAAGGAGCAGCGCAGCAGTCTTGGTGCGCAACGCTGCCTCTTAATCGACTGCGGCGACAGCATACAGGGCACGCTTATCGGCGCGCTTTCCAGGGGGGAGGCCGGCATGGCGGCGCTGCGCGCGCTGCGCTACGACGTCTGGGTGCCGGGCAACCACGAGTTTGACTT
>JAAZIY010000199.1 GCA_012800625.1 Lentisphaerota bacterium | reverse complement strand
GAGGCGCTACTATGCCACACCCTTTTTAGACAGGGTCCAAGACACACTAAGGCAGACTTGCGGTGCCCCTATGCGGCTCTGTTATGACTGTGCTTGTTCTTGTTTGAGCTTGTTGCGTATAAAGTCCTTGATTTTTTCTTTGTCGGCCTTGATGATGGTTTTTCGCAGGGGCAGGTCCTTAAGTTTTTCCAAGTCCGGGTGTCTGCCGGCTTTTTCATCCTGCAATGCGCTTCTGATGGCCTCTGGAAATTTGCCGGGGTGAGCGGTGGCCAGGCAGATGCTGGGATGGCTTTTCTGCAGGAATCGCTCCGCCACGCTGACGCCCACGGCGCTGTGCGGGTCCAAGACATAGCCGCTACGCTGATAATGCCGCCTGATACAGTCCAGCGTGTCGCTGCTATTGCCTGAGCCGGCCGCGAAATCGGAGTCCTTGTCAGGCAGGCGCAGGCTCTCTCCGGCAGCGAATTGTTGCATCAGCCTGGCTACTTCTTCCGGATTTTCGTCGCAGCGGTAGTATAGATAGCGTTCGAAATTGCTGGCCACCTGTATATCCATGCTGGGGCTTAAGGTGGCGTTGACCGGGCCGCGGCTGTATTCGCCGGAGTTGAAAAACCGGCTGAGTATGTCGTTTTCATTGCTGGCCAGGATCAGTCTTTCTATAGGCGCCCCCATGCGCTTGGCCATGTAGCCGGCAAAGATATCGCCAAAATTACCAGTGGGCACCGAGACTTGAAAGCGCTGGGCTTGCTCGTAGTTTTCCTGCACCCGGAAACAAGCCCAGAAATAGTAGACTATCTGAGCCAGGATGCGTGCCCAGTTCACTGAGTTGACGGCAGCCAGGCTGTACTCTTTTTTGAAGTCCAGCTCGGCGAAGATATCCTTGATAATGCGCTGGCCGTCATCGAAGCTGCCCTCGATTGCCAGGCAGTGCACATTTGCATCCGGCACGGTGGCCATTTGCCGTTCCTGCAGCGCGCTGACCCGGCCTTCCGGGTAGAGTATGAATATATTAATGTTTTTTTTGCCGCGCACGCCGCAGATAGCGGCGCTGCCGGTATCTCCGCTGGTGGCTCCCAGGATATTAAGCCTGCCGCCCTGCTCTTGCAGAAGCCAGGCAAAGAGGTTGCCCAGAAATTGCAGGGCCACATCTTTAAATGCCAGGGTGGGGCCGTGAAAAAGCTCGGCCAGGAAAAGCCCCTCGTCCAGCTTTAGCAAGGGCACCACTTCAGGGCTGTCAAAGCCGGCGTAGCTTTGCTGGATCAGGGTTTTCAAGTCCTGCGGCGGGATGGCTGCGCCTATGTACAGCGACATGATCTCGAAAGCCAAATCGCCGTAGCTCAGTGCCGACCAGGCCGGCAGGCGCTGGCGGCAGTCCGGTATGGCTTGCGGCAGCAAGAGACCGCCGTCTTCGGCCAAGCCCATCAAAACCGCCTCAGCAAATCCCAGGGGCTTGATGCCGCCGCGGGTGCTAATATAAAGAGAACTGGAAGGCAACATAAAAACTCTCGTGAAATTGGCTACTTCTCGGCCAAAAAAAGTTAATTGGACACGAAGACACACTAAGGCAAGGCTGGCAGCATTATCTCTTAGCCCCTTGTCAGCTAGAGCGTGCAATCATCTCGGGCGAGGGAAAACCGCACTATATTATGGAGACAAAACCACTGTTTTCATCACTGTGTTAATATAACCTGCTTTAACCTGCAAGGACACTGAAATGCAATGGCAGAACTTTGACTTGTTCTACGAGACACTGGGGCTGGACTCTGAGGGCGCGGCAAAATTTGCTCCGGGCTGGTCAGCCTCGCAGCAGACTTATCCTGGCGGCGTGCCATTTTTTCTGCGCGAGGCATTTGTGGATGAGATCGTTAAGCTCTCCGGCCTGGAGTCGGAGGCGCTGGCACTTTTCCGTGCCGGAGCGGCGGAGGCGGCTTCCGAGGAAATACAGTGCCGTTTTGCCTGGCATTGCCATTGGCGGCTGAATTTAGCTGGTCCGGAAGAGGGACATTTTCCCTATATTTTGCGCGACACTGGCAAAAAAGGCGAACGCTGGAACTATGCCGCCTTTACTTTGGCCACCTTGGCGGCATTGCCGAAGGTGAAAAAATACTATGCCAGCCGCGGCATACCGCTGCATTTTTTGCAGCAGTCCATGCGCGATTTAAGGGTCTGGACTGACACTGCCTTTGAACGGGCAGGCAAGCGCCAGTGCATGAACCAGGCCTGGCTGCATAACCATATGCAGCCTAATCTGTTCACTCTGGGCAGACTGCAATTTCAATTCGGCGCATGGCAGGAGCCTGTCATGGTGTACCAGCATAAACAAAGCGGAGAACTCTGCTTTTTTGCCAAAGGCAATCTCGAGGTCAGCAAGGAGGGCTATCTTTTCGCCAACCAGGGCGAGAAAGCCGCTTTTCTAAGCAGCTTTAGAGCGGAAAAACACCAGGTCAGCGGCAATCGCATCAATGCGCTGGGGCGCCTGGAGGAAGAAATTTTTAGCATCAGTACGCGGGATTGGCAGGCGGCGCTGGAAATCGGGCAGCCGGTCCTGTTCATGCACATACCTGCCGGCGCGCCGCTGAGCAAAGCCGCCTGCCTGGAGTCAATCAAAACCGCCTACGATTTCTTCCCCAGGTATTTTCCCGAATTCGCCTATAAGGCCATAGTCAGCAGCTCCTGGCTGTTCGACTACAGCCTAAGCGAATATATGCCCGGCTCCAATATCGCGGCTTTTCAGAGCCTGTTTCATCTTTTTCCCAAGGCTGGAGCCAATGATTGGCAGACCCGCGAGCGAGTTTTTGCCAATCCGGAACTACCCTTGAACCAGGTGCCACAGGCAAGCAGCCTGCAAAAAATCGTCAAACAACATATGCTGGCAGGCGGATTCTGGCATAGCGGCGGAGCCTTCCTGCTGGCCAATGAAATAAAAAAATAAGAAGGAGAGTCACATGAAAAAGACAGTCGCGGTTTTTTTAGCCGATGGTTTTGAGGATATCGAGGCCATTACTCCCATCGATATATTGCGCCGTGCCGGCCTGGAGTTGGTCGTGGTCGGCGTCAACTGCGCGGCGGACCTGCTAGTGCGCAGTTCACACGGGGTGAGCATGAAAGCCGACTGCCGTCTGGAAGAGCTAGACAGCGAGACGCTGCAAATGTGCATCTTTCCCGGTGGCCTGCCCGGAGCCACCAACCTGCGGGACAGCCAGCCGCTCCTGGAGCTGGCAAGGGCGGTTTACGCACGCGGCGGCTTTGTCGCCGCCATCTGCGCCGCACCCATAGTGCTGTCGGCGGCTGGACTGCTGAAAGAACGAAGCTATACCTGTTATCCATCGTTCGACAAACAGATACCAGAGGGCAAATACAGCGCCGCCAGAGTGCAGACAGACGGCAGGGTTATAACCGCCTGCGGCCCAGGAGCATCATTCGAGTCCGCCTTCGCACTGCTCGAGGCGCTGGGCAAAGCAGATAAAGTGCAAGAACTCAAAAAAGGAATGCTGGTCTAGATTATCTCTAAACCAGCTTCCCCTTAGTGTGCCTTCGTGCCTCTTCGTGTCCTCCCCCTTCGTGTACCTTAGACCCCGTCCAAAAAGAATGTGGGTTCCTGGGGCAAGCCGGCATCTAGCCTATTGGCGCTAACTTAAGCCTGAAAAGTGTTGTTCTCCGCCGGCTTCAGCCGGCGTATGTTCGTAGTTCAAGCTTTAGCTTGCGCTCTTAGCCGGCTTT
>JAAZIY010000198.1 GCA_012800625.1 Lentisphaerota bacterium | reverse complement strand
CGTTTTAATCATGCTGGGCTTGCTTGCCTGCGGCGCCAACTATGCCAGCAAATGGCTGCTTATGCGCTGGTGGCAGAGACTGCGCCTGGCCACGGAGGCCAGGAGGCATGAAAGGCAGCTGCAGCTGGCCGTGATCGCGCGCCTGGCGAACCTGATCCCGGCATTGATCCTGGCCGGCGGCGCCTCGATGCCGGAGCTGAGGCTGAACCCCAGCCTGGCAACGGTGCTGCGAAATGTGGCCGCCGCATTCATGGTGCTCTGTGTGTTGCGTGCCCTCGATAAGCTGCTGGACCTGGCCGATCTGCTCTACAGAAAACGCCCGGACTCGAGGAGCAAGCCAATCAAGGGCTTTCTGCAGCTGGGCAAGATAAGCATCTTTATCGCCGGAGCCTTGCTGATAATCTCCACGCTGATCAATAAAAACCCGCTGATTCTGCTCTCCGGGCTGGGTGCCATGGCGGCGGTTTTGATGCTTATCTTTCAAGACACCATATTATCCCTGGTGGCCAGTCTGCAGCTGGGGACCAACGACATGGTGCGCATAGGCGACTGGATCGAGATGCCCAGCCAGAATGCCGACGGCGACGTCATCGAGATAGCACTGCATACCGTCAAGGTGCAGAACTGGGACAAGACCATCACCACAGTGCCGGTGCGCAAGCTGATCACCGACTCCTTTAAAAACTGGCGCGGCATGTTTGACACCGGCGGCAGGCGCATCATGCGCTCGCTTTATCTGGACCAGCGCAGCGTCAGATTCCTCAGCGACGAGGAGATAGCCGGGCTGGAGGAACTCACCGTCCTGAACCAGTATCTGGATGACAAGCAGAGGGAGCTGGGCGAGTGGAACGCCAGGCTGGCGGCGCTGGGCGCCAAGCCGGTGAATCAGCGCCGGGTTACCAACCTGGGCACCTTCAGGGCCTATGTCGAGCATTACCTGCGCTCACTGCCCGGCGTGAACCAGGAAATGATAATCATGGTGCGACAGCTGCAGCCCGGCCCCACTGGAATACCGCTGCAAATATATTGTTTCAGTTCCGACACTCGCTGGCTGGTATATGAAAAGGTGCAGGCCGACATATTCGACCACCTGCTTGCCATATTGCCGGTCTTCGGACTGCGGGTCTTCCAGGAAATCAGCGATGTGGCACATACCCCGATGCCAGCAGATGCCGCCATTACCTTGTAAAATAATTGGACACCAAGTCACACCAAGTCACATTAAGGCACACCAATCTTTTTAATGCTTCAGAGCCATCCCATAGATATTAAAAAACAGCTGTTTGAGGCCTAATTTCCGCAGTGACAGCCCCTTTTTTTTCGAAAACCCATTTTCGGTTTTTCTGTTTCTTTCCTTTACTCATAATCGCTCTTTTTTTGCTTTGCTGTCGAACTTTTTATGTTCTATCGTAATTGTTTAGAAGAACTCCTAATTTGCCAGCGGTGGCGCGGAGCCTGAAGGGCGTAATTGCCTGGGGAACAGGATATCCCAAAACCGGCGCCTGAAAGGCGCTACAAAAGAGACCTAAACCCTTGGATACAAACAAAATTCTGTAGTCAGCGCTTTTTCACGCCGGCTAAAGCCGTCGGAGAACAACACTTTTCAGGCTTTAGTTAGCGCCAATAGGCCACAGCCTGGGGTTGAGACCCCTAAAAAAGGGGTGCCTCGCAGAGGCACTACAATGCATCCGGACTGATTTTTGTTGTTCCTATGGGATGGCTCTGTTAATGCTTCGCTTTTTGGCTGCCGGTTCTAATACAGTTTGAGTTTGGCCGACAGTATTTCTGCCTGGCAGGGTCTTCCTGCCGGGTCCAGCACTGTGTTGCCGGTCATTTCCCGGCGCACATCATGCAGGAATCCGGCCTGGCTGCCCTCGATCTGTATGTCGCCCTGTTGGCTGAGGCTGACAATGGCGCTGAGCGCCTCGCTGTAGATGACTTGATGCTGCACCATTTCGTATTGTCGGCAGAGGCTTTCAGGAAAAAGCCGGTGCGGCTGATTAAGCCAGTCGAAGGAGGCCGAGTTGACGTCGAAATAGGCCACGTTTTCCAGGATGCGCAGGTTGTTGCGGTGATAATGCCCGTTGAGTGCCATGATGACTCTGCGCTTGCCGGCGTTGGCCCGGCGAAATATCTTCAGTATTTGCTCGCGGTTGCGTATGCCTCTGCCGCCTTCGCGCTCAATGCTGGCGTGTCCCAGGATGATGCAGGGATGCGGGCTGCTCATAATGCAGTCTTGCAGCCAGCTGATTTGTTCCGGAGGCAGGGTTTCGCGGGTTTCGGGAAAGTCGAAGTAGTTGCGGAACTCGAAATGCGTGTGGCCGCCGGCGTGCCGGTAGTAGTTGCTGTCGATGAATATTAGCCTGAAGCCTTTGAGGTCGATATAATAATACTGATGCGGCATTTTATATGTCTCCAGCGCTTCGGCCAGCGAGCCGTTGTCGGTGTCGTGGTTGCCCAGGGCATGGAATACGGGCAGGCCGGCGGCTCGGAAGTCCTCGGCTATCTCCGGGTATCTGCCTGGCGCATGGCAGAAGTCGCCGAGGCTGATGACGCAGTCGGCGCTGGCCTGGCGGGCGCGTTCCAATATGCATTGCAGCCTTTCGCGCGCCTGGGTGTGGAAGACGCCGGGGTAGTGGTGCAGATCGGCGAAAACGGCAAATCGTAGCTGATGCTTCACGGTGGTGACTCTTTTTTGGGGCTGATGGGACAGGGTCGAAAAAGGCCGGCAACCTGAATAATGTATCCTCAAAAACTGAAAAAGATGGGGCTTGCGCAAAGCTGTGCAAGACGGATAGTAGAACGATGTCGGGCTTAGGCTTGTTGTGCCTTGCAGTCCAAAAACCTGCCAGTTTAGCTTATTATATTCTAAAAGCCCCAAAAAGACATGTTTTGGCGTAGATGCATTGTATGAATTTGAATAGTGCGCAATGAGTCGGTTTCCGCGTATTAGATTAAAATCTCCGCTTTCCAGTTGTTTTTTTCGGCAATTGTGGTAGATTTCCTTAAGACGCTTTTTCGTTTAGCACAGTTAGCCATGCCTTTCATCGCTCATTCCACATATCAGGCTCCGCCTTTCAGCGGCAATGCCCATTTGCAGACCATCATCCCGAGTTTTTTTCGCAAGGAGTCGGCGGTAGCCTATCAGCGCGAGAGTTTTGAGATGCCCGACGGTGACTTTGTCTACCTGGACTGGGCCTGCGGCTCGTCTCCCAGCTCGGATTTGGTGATCATCAGCCACGGTCTCTGCGGCAGCACGCAGCGCCACTATGTGCTCAGCCTGGTGCACGCCTTCCGTGCCATGCAGGTTGACTGTCTGGCCTGGAATTTTCGCCTTACCGGGCCTAGCCCGGGTCGGCTTTTGAAGATGACCACCAGCGACTCGAGCGAGGAGCTGGGCTGGATCACTGAACATGCCATAGTCAAGGGCGGCTACCGGCGCGTCTTTCATGTGGGCTACAGCATGGGCGGCAATATCTGCCTGCTCTACCTGGGGCGAGAGGCGCAAAGCCTGCCCGACGAGGTGGTCGGCGGCGCCGCATTCTGCGCCACCATAGACCTGCCGGTGTGTAGCCGCATCATGGACTCATCCACCGGAAAACTCTACACCTGGCATTTTTTGCGCAAGATGAGCCGAGGCATGCTGGAAAAACACAAGCAGTTCCCAGGGCAGATAGACTTGGAGACCCTGGCCAGAGTGCGCAGCTTTCGCGAATTTGACGAGCATTTCACTGCTCCCATGATGGGCTTCAAAGATGCCGACGACTATTGGCGCAGAGCCAGCGCCAGCGCCTGGCTGCATAAGCTGCCGGTGCCCACGCTCCTGGTAAACCCGAATAACGACCCCTTCCTGGGCGGAGACTGCTACCCAGTGGAATGCGCTAGAAAAAGCCGGCTCTTATATCTGGAAACGCCTGAGGAAGGCGGGCACTGTGGTTTTATCGGCGCCAAAAACCAGGAATGGTGGCCGGCGACAAGAAGCAAGGAGTTTTTTGAACAGGCTGTGTCCCGAGCCGGCTGAAGTCAGACGGCCCCCGAAAAGGACGCATCGTAATGGCAAACCAGCAAAAAAGGAGGACACCATGACCATTGTAAGCATCGCCAGAGAAATGGGTTCGTTGGGGGAGGAGATCGGCGCGAAAGTTGCCGAGCTTCTGCAAGCCTCTCTGCTTGACAAGGAGTTCCTGGAGAAGCGCTGCTGTGACTTCGGGACCGATTTGAAGACCCTGGAGCGCTACGACGAGAAGAAGCCGGGCTTTTTCGCCTCCTTCTCTTCGGACCAGGACTTTTACCTGCATATGCTCAAGGCGGTCTTGTACCATGAGGCCGCCAAGAGCTCATGCGTCATCCTGGGGCGGGGCGGCAACTATCTGCTCAAGGCTCTGCCCAACTGCCTGCGTGTCCGTATTATCGCGCCCAAGGAGCTGCGCGTGGCCCGGGTCGCCCAGCAAGAGGGCTTAAGCGAGGACAAGGCCCTGAAGCTGGTCAACCAGAGTGACCGCAACCGCGCCGGCTTCTATCAGTATCATTTCAACATGGACTGGCGCGACCAGCTCGAGTACCATGCCGTGATCAACACCGAGGCGGTGGACAGCGACTGCGCCGCCTTCATCGTCAAAAGCCTTTGCGAACGCCTGATCAGCCCCGAGGACGAGCGCAAGGGCCTGAGCATGATCAATAACCGCATCCTGGCGCAAAAAGTGGCGAAAACCCTGCTTTTTGACAAAGAGCTGCCCATACAGTTTCTCGAGGTGCAGTGCCAGGACGGCAAGGCCACCCTGTTTGGGGTCTGCGGTTCGGACATACTTTGCCGCCAGGCCAAAGAGGCCGCCCTCGAAGTGGAGGGCATTAGCGAAGTGGTGAACCGCATACAAATCATCCGAGAGCAGCCTTTTCGAAGAATGTAGTGAAAACCCGAAGATAAGCCCCCCCTCGTAAAAAGCAGCAAGGGGGGGGACACTAAGGCACACGAAGAGACACAAAGGCACGGCATTTCCTGTCATTGTGTCCTATTCGTCTTGCGCATTCCGCATCCCTCGCATATCGTCTTAATTTCTCTTACAGAACATGGATTTTTTAGGTTTAAAAGGCAAGAACATCGTCTTAATGGGTGTGGCCAACCGTCGCAGTGTTGCCTGGGCTGCGGCCCAGGCCCTGCAAGAGGCCGGCGCCAATCTACTCTACGTTTTCAAAGACCCGGAGCTGTTGCAAAAGAATCGCTCTTTGATCGGTGCGGCGGCGGCCATTTGCTGCGACGTGGAGTCTGAGGAAGAGATGTGCGGTTTTGGCGCTGCGGTGGCCGCTCATATGCCCCGGGTTGACGGCTTGGTTCACTCCATTGCCTTTGCCAACTTCAGCGAGGGTGTCAAGCCCTTTCACGCCACCTTGAAAAAGGATTTTCTGCAAGCGCTTGACATCTCCTGCTTTTCGCTGCTGCAGGTCTGCGACCAGCTTAAGACGCTGTTTAGCGAGCGGGCCTCCATAGTCACCATGAGCATCTCTAGCACGCGCATGGCTTCAGAGAACTATGGCTACATGGGGCCGGTGAAGGCGGCCCTGGACTCCAGCGTGGCCTTTCTGGCCAAGTCGCTCAGCGCCGAGCTTTCCCCCCGCATCCGTGTTAACGCGGTAGGCGCCGGCCTGCTCAGGACCTCTTCTTCGGCGGGCATCCCCGGCTATCTGGATGCCTACCTGTATGCCGAGAAGGTGATACCGCGGCGGGCTTCCCTGGAGACCTCCGAGGCCGCCAATGTCCTGGTTTTTTTATTGAGTGAGCGTTCCAGCGGCATCAATGCGCAGACCCTGGTGGTGGACGCCGGCATGAGCGTGAATTATTTCGACCGCGACATACTGCGCATTGTAAGCCGCGATTAACTTTGTATCTGCATTTCAGAAAGTGAGACCATGAAAGAGACCTTAGCGCAGCTTTTGCAGCTAGACCGTGATTTTGTGCTGCCCACCTATGGGCGCGAGCTTATGCTTGTACGCGGTGAAGGCTCCCGGGTCTGGGACTATTATGGCAATGAGTATCTAGATTTCGGCATGGGTATCAGTGTCTGCAACCTGGGGCACTGTCATCCGGCTGTGACTGCTGCCATACAGGAGCAGGCCGCCCGCCTGGTGCACTGTTCCAATCTCTATCACAACGAGTTGCAAGCCCGTCTGGCGGCAGTCATCGCCGGTCTCAGTTTTGGCGGCAAGGTGTTTTTCTGCAACAGCGGCGCGGAGGCCAACGAGGGCATGATTAAGTTCGCCCGGCGCTGGGGCAGCCGCAACGGCGCGCGCAGCGAAATCATCTGCGCCAGCCATTGTTTCCACGGACGCACCCTGGCCACCCTGGCTGCCACTGCCACCGCCAAGTACCGCGAGGGATTCGCACCGGACATGGGCGGCTTCGTCTTCGCTACATACAATGACCTGCAAGCGGTGCGGGACGCCATTAACAGTAATACGGTCGCGGTCATGGTAGAGCCGGTGCAGGGAGAGGGCGGCGTGCACCCTGCCAGCAAGGAATTCTTGCAGGGCCTGCGCCAGCTTTGTGACGAGAAAAACCTGCTGCTTTTGCTAGACGAGGTGCAGACCGGCATGGGGCGCTGCGGACACTATTTTGCCTATGAAAATTTCGGCATTGTGCCAGATGCCATAAGCCTGGCCAAGGCTCTGGGAAACGGCTTCCCTATGGGAGCCTTTGTCATCCGCTCTGACTATGCTTCGCTTTTTGCACCGGGTGTGCATGGCAGCACCTTTGGCGGCACGCCGCTGGCCTGCGCCGCCTCGCTAGCCGTATTCCGGACTATGGAAGAGGAGAACGTGATCGATAATGTGCGCCAGATGAGCCGCTATCTCTTTGCCAGACTCGAAGAGCTGAAACGGGAGTTCGCCATGATCAAAGAAGTGCGCGGACTGGGACTGCTTATAGGCTTGCAGATAGGCGACAAGGTGAAGGAGCTGCAGAAAGCCTGCCTTGACCAGCGATTGCTGGTGCTGACCGCCGGCGAAGGCGTGCTGCGAATGCTGCCTTCATTGAAAGTGAGCCGGGAAGAGATAGACCTGGCATGCCAAAAACTGCGGCAGGCATTGCTGAAACTGGCATAAAACCTGTTGCCGCAGATTATTTTTTTGTGTCTTTTGTGGTTCAAAATTTGGAGTTATATATGCGCGTCGCACTGTGTGGTTTTGGCAATATGGGGAGACATCATGCGCAAATGCTGCTCAGGCATGATCCGCCCGTCGAGTTTTGCGGCATAGCCGAGCTACGCGAGGAGCGCCGTGCCCTGGCCGCCGAGGACTTTCCAGGCATGAAGCTCTGGGAGCGCGCGCAGGATATGCTGGCCGAGCAGCGTTTCGACGTGGTCTTGGTCTGTGTGCCTACTTATCTGCATGCTGAACTGAGCATCCTGGCTATGCAGCAGGGAGCACATGTCTTCTGCGAAAAGCCCATGGCCTTGAATGTGGAACAGTGCCAGGAGATGATCGCGGTGTCCGAAGAGAGCGGCAAGATGCTGCTTATCGGCCAGGTGCTGCGTTTCTGGCCAGAGTATGTTTTTCTGAAGCAGGCCATCGAGAAGCAGAGCTACGGGGCTTTGCGCGCCCTCTCCATGTGCAGGGTGGGCGGGATCAGCACCGGCTGGCAGAACTGGTTTCTCGATGAGGCCCGCGGCGGCATGCAGATATTTGACCGGCACATACATGACAGCGACGCCCTGCTTTGGCTCTTGGGCAAGCCGCGTGCAGTGCAAGCCTACGGTTTTTCGCGCGATGCTCGTACTGCCGGCGGCATAGTGCACAGCTTCACGCATTATGACTACGGCGAGGAGCTGGTGGTCAGTGCCGAGGGCAGTGCCGACATGCCCAAGGGCTTCCCCTTTACCGCTATCTACCGCGCCACTTTTGAGCGGGCCTGTCTCGAATTTTACAGCCGCAACAAGCCGGCGCTTACGCTCTACGAGGACGACAAGGTCTCGCATCCCTTACAGGAGTTCAACGAGGCCCAGGTGCAGAGCGGCCTGAACATCTCCAGCGCCGGGCCATATTTTAATGAACAGCAATATTTCTTCAACTGCATACGTTCCAATAGAAGACCCCAGCGCGTCACCGCCGCCGCTGCCATGCAGACCATCGCGCTGGTGAGAGCCGAAATCGAAAGCCTGCGCAGCAAGAAAGCCATTCCTCTGAAATAAGGAGGCCTTGCCATGAAAATATTCGTGCTGTTGTTGTTTTGTCTAGGCGTATTTACTGCCTGCGAGCCAGCTAAACCCGCATCTCAGGGCGGCACTGCTACGAAGAGCGCCGCGCAGCCTAAGCCCGCCACCAAAAAGACTGCCGCGGAAAATCAAAAGAAGAGCGGCAGCGGACAATCACTGCGCCAGGAGGTGATGAGCGCAGTGGACTACGGCATAGGCGCCACGCAGCTGCGAGCTAAAAAATCGGCCACCGAAAAAATAGACAAGATCAGCGGCCAGCATAACAAAGACCTGGAAGATGCGCTGAAATGACTTTTTTGCCGACAGGGGGAGGACACTAAGTCACACGAAGGAGGAGGAACGGGGGAGGACACGAAGGCACACGAAGGGACACTAAGTTACACTAAGTCGTATCAGGAAATGTGAGGTTGCTTCTCTCTATGTCAAAACTCGAGGAGATACGCTATTTTTG
>JAAZIY010000197.1 GCA_012800625.1 Lentisphaerota bacterium | reverse complement strand
GCCTACGGCGCAAATAGATACGCTGTTTTGTAGTAAGTTGTGCCAAGAGTCAAAACCAGCTCATTTCTGCGGCAAAATTCACCAGAAAGTTTTGATTTTACCTGTAGTGTTGACCTTGGTAAGGCACCCATAAAAGCAAAATTTTCCTGAAAAACGCAGTTTTTAGAAGAAATTCTAAATTTTCTCTGGGGTTCAGTCCATTTGGTGCCCTGAAAGGGCAACCGAATATAGCCCAGGGTAAGCGAGGCCGCAGGCCGAGCGCCACCCTGGGTAAAAGCCCCCTCCCGAATCCGGCGCCCTGTAAGGGCGCCACTAACGGCCTTTCGGCGTTACGACCTTTTTGGACGGGGCGCTTTATGCGTTTTCCGGGAATATCAGTTCTCTTTGTGTGTCGTTCACCTGCACGGTTTGCACGGGGAGGAACCTATCGCCCAGTTTGTAGTGTAGTCTTTGCTGCTGGTCCAGGGCATATTTGCCCAGGGCGAAGTCGCGCATTGTTCCGGGCAGCAGCATCCAGTCGCCGCCTTGTTTAAGGCGTTCCAGGTTTAGGTCGGCCAGCTCGGCGAGGCGGTCCTGGTAGCCGCCGGCGGGGCGTTTGTTGGGGCGCAAGGCGGCGCAGTGTCGCAGTTTTTCGAGTTCTTCGCCCTGCAGGTCTATGGGCACTTCGGGTGAGAGGGCGAGTATGGTACCGCTGTCCATGTCCTCTCCCTGTCCGGTATATGGCTGTGCCAGGATAACGCTGCTGCGCATATGGTCCAGGCCTTCGAGGATGGCCAGCTCCACCGGCCGCTGATGTAGGCCGACAAGCAATCGCCGGTTTTCTTTGAGATAGGTCAGGTCACCGGGGTGCACATTCAGGCAGGGGAAGTCGGCAGTGAGATTAGTCAGCGGGACAAAGCCGGCGAAGACCGCGAAATCGAGCTCATAGGGCAGCAATTTTTGGCGCAGCAGTTCGCTCCATTGCTGGCGCAGCAGCTGTGCTTTGTCACTGCGTATGCTAACCCGGCTTTCACCATGTGCCAGATAAAATGCGCGTATGTCCTCGTGTATTACCGGCAGGCCGAATTTTTCGCCCAGCTGCATTGCCCTGCTGGTTTTGGGCGCGTCTGTGACCAGGGCGCGGAGCCGGTAGGGCGCTTGTTCTCCGGCGGCAAGGCGGGCCTGGTCGGCAGCCAGGATGCGCTCGGCATTGCTGCCGGAGCCGCTCAGAAAGATGGCTGCGTTGGGAGGCCGGTTTGCCTCGATGGGCAAAAGCGGGGTCAGTTTCGACATATGTGCTCCAGGTGACAATTCCTCTTAGTGTTCATTCGTGTGCTTTAGTGTGTCTTCGTGTCCAAAATCCTGCCAGACCCCCTTTTTGGACGGGGTCTGACTTAGCCTGACTTGCTGTCCAGGCAAGCCGATGCCTCATAAAAGCTTGCATCGAGGCCGTTTTTTTCGCGTATTGGGATTGAAAGTTTCCCGTTCTTGTTCATAGTATAATACCTGCCTGAAAAACAAAAAGTCGAAATGGGCTTATATTGTTAGGATTAGAATTTTATTGTTTTGCTTCAACCATCACCTTCAAGGCTCGAAAATGAAAAAACTCAGCACGCTTCTTTGTCTGGTCATGTTCTTGTCGATTTTCACTTTCACTGCTTGCAGTGCATTTCGTCGCGAGGGTCGCACCCGGGCGCACACTTTGATGATCACGGGCAACTACATGAACTCGCGTCTGCTCTGTGATCTGGCGCAGTACCGCACCAAACAGCCCATACTTTTATTTTCTCTGGACGCCGACCGCAGCCAGCAGATATACTATCTGCCTGCTCCTCCCAAGGTGGAGCCTATTCGCAACGAGGAGTTTGTCGACATGGTCAGCTTCATCAACCCTAAGCGCGTTGTCATCGTTGGCGGCAGCGACTATGTTCCTCAGGAATATATTGACAAGGTCAGCGCCAGGTTTCCGGTGATGATCTACAACAGCGACGACTGGGAGCAGAATGCGCGCATGCTGGGCGACCTGCTCAATCAGCGCGGTCTGCGCAAAGAGTTTGTTGACAGCAAGGCCCGCCTGGCCAAGTCCGGCATTTCCAATCCTTAGTCCTCCGGTCTTTTCAGGAAGCAACGCATTATGTTTAGCATTCTTTTTCAAATAGGCAAAAACACCCTGCGCGAAAGCCTGCGCGAGCCTATCTATTTGCTGATCAGCCTGGTGACCTTGTGCATGATAGGGCTTTTTCCTATCTTTTCGCTCTTTGTTTTCAGCGCCCAGGAGAAGCTGGTGATGGACAGCGCCATGGCGACCATGATGCTTTTCGGCTGGGGGCTGGCCATCCTTATCTCCAGCTACGCCATATCCAGGGAGATCGACAACGGCACGGCG
>JAAZIY010000196.1 GCA_012800625.1 Lentisphaerota bacterium | reverse complement strand
GCTCGGCGGTTTCGAGCAATTCTTTTTGCAATTCGTTCATAAGTTTGTTTCCGGGGCTTCAAGGGAAACGCAAGACGAGTAGCCAGCGCCTTGCTGTGCAAAGCGCTGCCGGTTTGTTTGAGTCACTAAGGCACACGAAGGGGGGAGGACACGAAGGGACACGAAGAGGCACGAAGGCACACTAAGGGCTTATGCGGCGCCTGCCCGTTTTGGTTTGTTCAGAGGTTTAATTTAGCCTGCGTTTTGCAGTATGCCGGCATTATTCATAAACATCATAGCGAAGGCGAGCACAAAGATGGCGATGGTTTCCACAATGCCCAGGGCGATCAGGTAGTTGACGAAGCCCTTGCCGGTTTCAGTCAGGGCGTCGCAGGCTCCGGCGGCGGCCCGTCCCTGATAGGCGGCGGAGTAGCCTATGGCAAAGCCTCCCAGGAAGCCGATTAAAAGCGCCACCGGCCAGTAGGCAGCCTGGATATTGAGTACCGAGCCCATCAAAATCATGCCGTAGATGGTCTGCGACATGGGCACGCCGGTGAGAATCGAAAGCTGAAAAGGGGCCGCCTTGCCCTGAGCGTAGCATTTTTTCCAACTGCCTATGGCGGAGGCCGCCGAGACGCCGCAGCCGTAGACCGAGCCGGAGGCAGCCATGCCGAAGGTGACGAATGCACCCAGATAAACCAGGGCCTGTTGAATGGAACCGTTCATTAAATACTCCTTGTTAAGTCTAAACGCAGGTTATAAAAAAATTGGTTGATTTTTTATGTCTCTTCGTGTCCAAAGTCCCGCTATCATTCTTCGTGTTTAGCGGTTTTGAGCGGCTGATATGGTTTGCCGCTCCAGCTCAGGCCTATGTGACCGGAGAATTCCAGGGTGTTTAGTCTTATGCCGTGCACGAGAACCCCCATTGCCGCCAGTGCCACATTCAGGCAGTGTCCCAGCAGTATGATGACCAGGCTCAGAGGAATGAGCCAAGGTGAGCTTTTCCACACCATGACACTCATGGCGTTAAAGCTTTCGGCGATAAAGAAGCTCGACAGTCCCACGGCATAGAGCCGGATATAGGAGAGCACGTCTACCAGGCTGTTGATAAAGTTGAAGGGAGTGTAGATGATGTCGCCCATATCGGTCCAGTCCACCGAACAGCTTAGGATAAGGACGGTGCCGATGACATATAGCGATTTGGCAAACAGTCCGAGGCTGCCACCGGAGATCAGCAGCATTTTCACGGTGAAGAAATTGCCCCAGAGGAAAAGCAGCCAGCCTATATGCCCCAGGCTTTGGCGCAGACTGCCGCTGACCGCGGCGGCCCAAACCCGGGCCAGGGAAAGATGGAAGGCGCCGATGAAAAAGCCCAGCAGCTTGACGTTCATGCTGTTGCTGTCATCCCTGAACCAGGGTATGCCGCGCATGGCCAGGGGCAGTTTTTCCGGCGGCAGTCCGAACCAGTTGCCGGTGAGCAGTCCAAAAGTCAGGATGCAGGAGCTCATAATGATCAGTAGCATGATTCCCTGGCGTTTTTTAGTTTCGCCGGGTTTGCTGGCAAAGCAGAAAAGCCCGAGGCCGCCAGCCAGCAGCAGCGCGCCATAACCGGCATCTCCCACCAGCATGCCGCAGAATATAGACAGGAAGACCAGCATAGGCACGCTGACGTCTATCTCGTTGTAGCCCGGCAACACGCCGATGAAATCGAATATTTGCTGAGCCATCTGCAGTCGACGCGGGATGCGCAGTTTGGTCGGCACCTCGGGATCGTCCAGTTCGGCCTCCAAGTGCCTCAGTCCCCAGCCTTCCTGGCGCGCAGCCTCTAAAAGCTCGGGCAGTTTCTGCTGCGGGACATAGCCGGAGAGGTATGAGAGTTGGTCGCCAGCCTCGCTCATGGCATCCTTGGCGGCGGCATAGTCGATTTTCTCTTGCAACAGCGCTTTGTGCTGCAGCAGGGTTTCCAGCTGGCTTCCGGCCAAGAGCAGCAATTCGGCTTCGTTTTGGCGCTCTTCCTTTTGCAGTGCAGCCAATTCCTGGCGCAGCGCGGCCAGGTCCATGCCCTGAGGGAATTTTTCCAGCGGCAGTTCCATGTCCGGCAAGGGATTTGGCGAAAAGACGATAAAGTAGTGTCTGCCGGCGCTCTGCTTGACGGTCTGCACAAAGCAGTCTTCGGGCAGCTGCGGCATTTGCTCGGCGCCGGCATTGCACAGGGCGCTATGCCAGCCGCTGGCGGCAAAGCGCGCTAGGGCCTGGGCGCTGAACTCGCCCCAGGGTGTTAGCTTTTCTATAGCTGGGCGCAGCTCAGCCTGCCGTTCAAGGTTCTGTTTCTGCCCTTGCGACAAAGCCAAAACCCGGGAGACTAGTTTTTCAGGAGACTCGGGCGCGGCGGCTTGTTTTTCGGCGGTTTTGGCATAAGTGCCAAGCACAAACAGAGCCTGAGCAAGGTCTTTCTCTTTTTGCAAGAGCGTCTGACTTTCTTCGGAGGCTTGTTCGGCAGCGGCGGCGATATGAAACAAACCCAGTGACTGCAAAGCGGCTAGCGCAGTCTGACGCTGGCTGGACAGGCAGACCAGCGTGATTTTTTTCATCTTTTCAATCATGGCGAGGCCTTACAAGGCAATCGGGCGGGGGGGATGGGACACTAAGACACACTAAGGTACACTAAGACGCACGAAGTTTTTTAAGCTTTGGTTTTGGGTCGGATCTCATTTAATCCGCGTCTAAAACGGGGCATTATGGCTTAGGTTCATTTGTGGCGCCCCTACAGGGCGCCGGATTCGGG
>JAAZIY010000195.1 GCA_012800625.1 Lentisphaerota bacterium | reverse complement strand
CGGCGGCCGTCGCCAGACAGGACATCCTCTACAACCTGGCCGCCTTGAAACCGGGCAATGTGGCTCTGCTGCCGGCTATGAACGCCTTGCTGCCCATGCTAGGCAAAAACACCGTGGTTTTCTGCCTTAGCCTGAGTGAGAGTCCGGCTCTGCGACGGGCTTTGGACAGCCTGCTGCAGTCCGGCATGGATGTGCGCTGGTGCCTGGCACCCAGACAGAGCTTTAGCCTGACGAGAGAAAAAGACAAAAAAACCTTGGACAGCGGCCTGAAAAGCATACTCAAACCGGTGCATGTCACGCCGGAGACCAATCTGGAGCAGGCCTTGAACCAGGCTCTCTGCATATAAAAAAGGAAGCGCAAAAAAGGAAGCTGAGTAAGCAGGCAAATTTCCTGCTGAAATTCTAGTTTTAGACGAAGACGACTTGGTGTGTCTTAGTGTAGCTTCGTGTGTCTTCGTGTCCAAAATCCCGCCAGGCCCCGCTTTTTGGACGGGGTCTAAGATACCAAAGCCACAAAAAGCACAGCAAACAAGGAGTCAGTATGTCGAGCAAGGACCTTAGCCTGCCTCTGCACAGTCTTCCCGAATTATTCCTGTCCCCCTTCATGGTCAGCGAGGGGCAGCGTTGCTATCCGGTAGAATGCCTGATTCGCCGCAACGGCAAACAGATTCAGGCCACATATAAATATGGCAATGGCTGCCAGGACGACTTCTATTTGATCGAAGATGAAAAACACTACTGCTGCAAACGTTATTTCAAAAATGCCGACAAAGCGCTAAAGCTAAACGAGCTGGGGCTGGAAATTAAAAATATCTCTTTTGCTGCAGATGCGGCAAAGGACTATTTTTATCATAATGAAAATCCGCGCATCTACGAAAAAATGTGTTTCCCCATTGACTTTGACCGCTGTCAAGGCGAAATTGCCAAAGACAGCGGCTTTGACGCTGTCGCCGGCAACCGCTGGGCCGACCCCGGCGTAGTGCATGAACGCATAGGACGCTCCCCATACCAGCCTTTTCCAGCCATACTGCTAAGCAATTTCGACTCGAAGCTGGGTCTAGTGCATGGCACGCTCTGCCAAAAGCTCTTCTACCACAGCTATTTAGTCGGACACCAAAATAATAAAATCACCCTCACGCTATACTCCGGGTTTAAGGCCATAGACGCATTGCACTGCCAGCCCAACAAAATACTGCTGGACCAATGGTACCTGGGACTCTGCGAGCAGGCCGACAACCTGGAGAAAATCTTCGAGCCATATAGCGCCGTCCTGCGCCAGCATCTGCCACCGCTGTTTGGAGCCAGCGACATCAACCGGCACAGCATGGTCTGGGGCTCCTGGAACGACGGCATACTGCGAAAAATCTCTGACAGCATGATACTGAAAGAGGCAGCCTACCTAAAGGAAAACTTTCCCATGGTGAAATGGATACAGGTGGATGACGGCTATGCAGTGCATACACCGCCGGCACATGGACTGGGAATGCCCTACGAAGGAGAAGCCGGCCTGGACAAAAATAAATTCCCCACCGGACTGCGGGACTACGCCGACCGGCTGCGGCAGCTGGGAATGCGCCCCGCCGTCTGGATAGGTGGCTTCTGCCCCAAGCACACGCCCATATACCAAGAGCGGCCGGAATGGTTCATAGACTACGACTACCGCGTCAAAGCCTCAGCCCCCCTGGACGTTAGCCAGAGCGAAGTAAGACAGTATATCGAAAAGGCGCTGGACTACTTTTTCAGGGAATGCGGCTTCGAGGGCATGAAGCACGATTTCTGGAGCTATGCCTTTGAAGACAGCCATGACCTGCTCAAAAACAAAGAGGCCTCCGGCTATGAATGGCGCCGTTGGTGGCTGCAGGAAATACGCAAACGCCTGCCCGATGACGCCTACTTGCAGACCGGCTGCGACATAGTCATGGGCAACCCGTTCCTGGCGGAGTATTTTACCAATTACCGCTACGGCATTGACATAGGCGGCGGCAATTGGGACTATGTCAAGACAAATTTCCTCTGGGGCGTGGCCTGCTTTGCCACCCACTGCAACGACTTGTTTGTGCCTAACAGCGATTCGGTGGGGCTTTTCCCCGACCTGAATGACACTGACGCCATGTTCTGCCTGAACTATTGCCTGATCACCGGCAGCATGGTGGAAATCGCCGGCAAGCTCAGCGAGGCAGACCCCGGGCTGCCCCGCCTGAAAAACCTGCGCAAGGCCACCTGTTGTCCAAATAATGGGCAAGAGGTCTTTTTTGCGCGCTACAACTACCGCGACGAGCAGCAAAAAGTGCCGCAGATAATCTATGTGAAGAGCCCGCATTTCAGCTTGGCAGAAGGCACAGAGGGTCTGCCGCTGCGCACACTGGCGCTCTTTAACCTGGAAGAGGAAAAGACCCTGGTCAAATTCAATGCCCGGGACCTGGGGCTGGAAGAGGACGAATACCTGCTCACTGATGTTTGGAGCGCTGAGAGCAGCCTCCTGCAAGGCGAATGTGAAATAGAGCTGCAGCCGCATGGCAGCAGACTGCTGGCAATCAGCAAAAACGAGCCTGAACAAATATTGGACGCGAACCTGAAGATAGAGAAGAGCGGCGGGCAAGGCCTGCAAATGCCCTGGGGAGGCGAAGCCGAGCTGGTCTTAAGCTCAGAAGTGAAAGGGCTGCTCTGCAATGGCAAGACAATTGCTTTTAGCAGTCAACAACAGAAGAGTAATTATCTGCTGAAATTCACCGCGCCGCCAAATGCTGATTTACGCCTGCTCTGGCATTGACAAGCAACATACACGAAGACACACAAATTAGACGAATACGACTTGGGGTGTCTTAGTGTAGCTTCGTGTGTCTTCGTGTCCCAAATCGACGGCACTAACAAGCGCTCTAAAAGCGGCTATATTATGTATTTGTTATTCGTGTTTTAGCAGCCCCGGGTTGAATCCGGCAAAAAGAAGGAGTAAAGATGATTACGAAGATTTTTGATGACAAAGCCAGCCTGGGGCAAGCCGCCGCCGCCTGCGGCGCCGAGTATATCCGCAAGGCCATCGCCGCGCGCGGCAGCGCCAACATCATCGTCGCCACCGCCGCCAGCCAGTTTGAGCTGCAGGAGGCGCTGATCGCCGAGCCGGGCATAGACTGGTCAAAAGTGCGTATCTTCCACCTGGACGAATATATCGCCCTGCCCGAAGAGCACCCGGCCAGCTTTCGTAAAAACCTGCGCCTGCGCCTGATCGAAAAACTACCCGCCCCGCCGGCAGCCTTCTTCCCCATCGACGGCAATGCCGAGGACCTGGACCAGGTAGTCGCCAAGCTGGGCGAAGAGCTGGCCAAATACCCCACCGATGTGGCTTTTATTGGTATTGGCGAAAATGGGCATATCGCCTTTAACGACCCGCCGGCGGACTTCGACACCGAGCTGCCCTTCCTGCAAATCAGGCTGGATGAGGCCTGCCGCCGCCAACAGCTCGGCGAGGGCTGGTTCCCCACCCTCGAAGACGTGCCCAAAACCGCGCTGACCATGAGCGTCAAGCAGATCATGAAGAGCGCCGCCATAGTCAATACCGTCCCGGACCTGCGCAAAGCCGACGCTATCCAAAAAGCGCTGGAGGGGCCTATCACTAATATGTGCCCGGCCTCCATATTACGCCAGCATCCCGACTGTCATACCTTCCTGGACAGAAATTCGGCCTCGAAGCTGAAGGACCAGTAAAAGGTCAAAGCAGGCAAGACGGGCAGGCCGCAGTCAAAGCTAAAAAAACTTAGTGTGACTTCGTGTCCTCCCTCTTCGTGTGTCTTAGTGTCCAACTCCCCGCCTGCCCCTCTTCCCTGTTCTCCTCCACCTTGTCTAAGTCCCAACTCCATGCCTCATACCTCGCTTACGCGCCAAGCCGACTTATTGCAGAAGCTGCGTTTTGGCTTCGAGCATAGTTTTGCCCGGAAGCCTGAGCTTATTAGCCGCGCGCCTGGGCGCCTCGAGGCTCTGGGCAATCACTGCGACTACAACCAGGGCTGCGTACTCAGCCTGGCGGTGGACCGCGCCATGCACGTTGCCGCCGCCAAGGTGCCCGGGCGCACAAAACTGTGCCGTATTGTCGACTTGTCCAACGGCAGCCGGCGTCAGTTCGACCTGCTCGAATTGCATGAGCCGCGCCCCGGCGACTGGGGCAACTACATCAAAGGCCTGATTGTCGAACTGCAGCATCGCGGCATACAGCTGCCGGCCTTCGACGCCGCGCTGCTGAGCACGGTGCCGCTCTCCGCCGGCATGAGCAGCTCCGCCGCCTTTGAAATGGCGATGCTCCTGGCATTGCTGAAAATGGCGCAGCGGGAGCTGGACTGGCTGGAAATGGCGAAAATCGGGCAGGCCTGCGAAAACCACTATGTGGGTGCAAACACCGGACTGCTGGACCAGGTCAGCTCGCTCATGGGCAAGAAAAACAGCCTTATACACAGCGATTTCCGCAGCATGCAGGTCAAACACCTGCCCTTGCCGGAGGAAACCTGCTTCGTGGTGGCAAACTCAATGGTCAAGCATGACCTGAAAAATGAATACAATGAACGCCGGCAAGACTGTGAACTTGCCCTGCAAGTGCTGGCCGAGGAAAACCCGCACAGAAAGGCGCTTAGAGACCTAGATATGCAGGAACTCGAATCGGCCAGGCATAAAATGCCGCAGCGGGCCTACCTGCGTGCCAAACACGTCGTCGGCGAAATGCAAAGAGTCAGCATGGCCTGCCAGATACTGCCAAAAAATGACCTGCCTGAATTCGGCAGGCTCTTGCAGCAATCCCAGCTCAGCTCGAAAAACAACTTCGACAACAGCTGCCCCGAGATCGACGCACTCATCGAAATCGGGGCGGAGCTGCCCGGCTACCTGGGAGCCAGGCTCAGCGGCGGCGGCTTCGGCGGCATATGCCTGCACCTGGTGGAAAACCATTGCGCCCAACAGTATAAAATCAGCCTGGCTGAGAAATATCAGCAGAAGTACGGAACCAGACCCGATGTGATAATATGTCAAAGCGCTGAGGGAGCCGCTTTGCTCGAATGAAAACCAGACCTAGACCGCGGAAAAAATATGTTCGATAATTTGACCGGAAGATTCCAAGAGGCATTTCGCAAGCTGACTGGAAAAGGCGAGCTTAGCGAAAAAAACATGAGCGAGGCCTTTGCCGACATACGCTCAGCCCTGCTCGAGGCCGACGTCAACTTTGACATCGTCAAGCAGTTTATGGATGATGTCAAGCAGGCCTGCCTCGGCCAAGAGGTGCTCAAAAGCGTCACGCCGGGACAGCAAACCATTAAAATTGTGCATGACAAGCTCATCGAGCTGATGGGCGGCAGCAGCGCGGAACTAGACCTGAGCGGCGAGCCAACCGTCATCATGCTCTGCGGACTGCATGGCAGCGGCAAAACCACCACTTGCGCAAAGCTGGCCCTGTTCCTGCAGAAAAAACACCGCAAACGCGTTATGTTCGCGGCCTGCGACGTCTACAGACCCGCCGCCATAGACCAGCTCGAAGTGCTGGGCAAAGAGCTGAGCCTGCCGGTATACTCCGACCGACAGTGCCAGGATGTGCCGCAGCTGGCCAAAAGAGCCCTGCAAGAGGCCAAGGAGCGCGGACGCGACCTGCTTATCATCGACACGGCCGGCAGACTGCAGGTCGACGAGGTCCTCGTGCAGGAACTGGTCGAACTCAAAAACATCATGAGACCGCAGGAAATCCTGCTGGTGGCCGACTCCGCCCTGGGACAAGAAGCCGTGTCGGTGGCTAAACACTTCGACCAGGCATTGGACCTGAGCGGCATCATACTGACCAAGCTCGATGGCGACGCCCGCGGCGGAGCCGCGCTGTCAATGCGCCAAAGCAGCGGCAAGCCCATCAAATTCGTCACCGTCGGTGAAAGAGTGATGGACCTGGAGGCCTTCCACCCCGACCGCATGGCCTCCAGAATCCTGGGCATGGGCGACGTGGTCAGCCTGGTAGAAAAAGCCGCCGAGCAGATAAAAGAGGAGGAGGCTCAGGCTCTGCAGCAGAAAATCCTCGACAGCACATTCAGCTTCGACGATTTCCTCGATCAACTCAACCGCGTGCGCCGCATGGGCGGCCTGATGTCACTGCTCAAATTCATCCCAGGCATGAACCAGCTGCCGAAAGAGGCCTTGGACGAAAAGAACATGAAACGCTCCGAAGGCATGATCCACAGCATGACCCAGGCCGAGCGCAAACTGCCCGAGATCATCAACGCCTCGCGCAAACGCCGCATCGCCAAAGGCAGCGGCCATAGCGTCGATGAGGTCAATCAGACCATCAAGCAGTTTATGGAAATGCGTAAGATCATGGCCCAGGTCGCCTCCGGCAAAATGAATCCGGCCATGCTGGGACAGATGCTTAACCCCAGCGTACAAAATGCCGGCCCGGGCATGAGTCCAGGCTCCATGCCCATGCCCTATGCCGGCGCGGACAGCCCGGCCGGCATCAGCCCCGCCGAAGCCAAGCGCAAAGCCCTGGAAAAAGCCCGAAAAGACGCCCGTCGAAAAATGGCCAAAGCCTCAAAAAAGAAAAACCGGCGCAAGAAATAAAGTTTGACTCGATTTAATGCCCATCATACAAGCACAGGAGTTTTATCATGCCCCGCATTCCCATCGCCTTAGAGATGTATTCCGTACGCCATGATTTTTCTCAGGCGCCTCTGGCCACCATGCAGGCGGTTAAGGACATGGGCTATGACGGCGTCGAATTCGCCGGCGCGCCCAAGTACTGCCAGGAGTTCTACGCCGGCCTGCTCAAACAGACCGGGCTGACCTGCTGCGGCTGGCACACCCCCTGGGAACTGGTGCAGGATGACAAGCTGCAACAAACCATCGAACTCAACCGCTGCGTGAATAACCGCTATATTATCATACCCTGGCTCGACGCCAAAACGCAGCAGGACTGGATAAAACTGGCCGCGGAAATGAACCGCCTGGCGGATAAACTGGCACCTTATGGCATGCGCTGCGGATACCATAACCACGCGCATGACTTCAAATTGCTCGAAGACAAAAAACCCTGGGACTGCTTCGCGGAAAACACCTACAAAAAAGTCATACTGCAGCTGGATACCGGAAATGCCCTGGCCGCAGGGGTAGACCCAATGCAGGCACTGAAAAAATATCCAGGCAGAGCGGAAACCATACACCTGAAACCATACAGCAATAATCCAGAAATCGCCTTCAATAGCATTATCGGCGAAGACGATGTGCCCTGGGAACAAGTCTGGCAATATTGCCAGAATGAAGGCAATACGGAATGGGCCATCGTGGAATACGAGTGCCCCGAAACCCCGGCACTGGAAGCCGTGGAAAAATGCATCAAAGCACTAAGAAAAATGGGCTTCTAAAAATATAGACAACCCAAAATCTTAGTGTGCCTTAGTGTGTTTTAGTGTGTCTTAGTGTGTCTTAGTGTGTCTTCGTGTCCTCCCCCCTTAGTGTCCAAAACATGCCGGAAGCCTCGGACTATAGAAAGACAGCCTCTGGCGAGGCGGAAAATGCGCGTTCCCCAGCGGAAACCGCCAGGGGTGCCGACCATATTGTCCACAACACCACTGAGATCATCAAGGCGGAATATAGCGGCAGCGAGATACTCGCCGTACCCGAGCGCACACTGAAAGAGCTGGGCATAGACCTGGGCAGCAATGCCCCGGACTTCAGCAACATGGGCGAGATTGGTCGCGGTGGCACCGCCCTGGTGATGGGAGCCACTGACGCCGCCCTGGGGCGCCTGGTGGCCGTCAAGCTGCTGCGACCAGAATATAGATTCAGCCGCGAGCACATCGAGCGCATAGTGCGCGAAGCGCGCGCCACCGCCCAGCTCGAACACCCAAATATAGTGCCCATGCACTCCCTGGGAGTGGATAAAAAATACGGCGTCTATTTCACCATGAAAAAACAGCAGGGCGACACCCTGCGCAATATTATCAGACAGCTGCGCGACGGCAACCCGGAATACGTCCAGGAATATCCCTGGACGAAGATGCTGGCAATTTATCTTAAAACCTGCCAGGGGGTCTCCTACGCACACAGCAAGGGGGTCATACACCGCGACCTGAAGCCGGAAAATATCCTGGTGGGAAAATACGGCGAAGTCACCATTATTGACTGGGGTCTGGTGCGTAAAATGAAACCGCTGAAAACCTCCGTCGACATTAGCGATGACGGCGAGTTCACCCTTCAAAGCAGCAATGTCGAGGAGGAAATCGAGTTCGCCGCCAAAGGCCTGCAAAGCAATCTCACCCTGGACGACTTCATCAACGGCACACCCAGGTACATGGCTCCGGAACAAGCCGTGGGCTGGAACTCGAAGCTGGACCACAGATGCGACGTCTACGCCATGGGAGTCATCCTCTACGAGATCCTCACCTTCCACAACCCCTTCGACCAGTACAAGGCGGAGTCTGAAGTGCTCAACGCGGTCACCTCGGGCGCTTATCCCAATCCCCGGCAGACCAGGCCTAACGGCAAAAACATCTCTGCCGAGCTGGAGGCTATCTGCCTGAAGGCGATGGCCCTCGAACTCGAAGAGCGCTACCAGAGCATAACCGACCTCATCCACGATATCTACAACTACCAGAGCGAACGGGAAATCAGCGCCTACAAAGCGCCCTGGCACGCCAATGTGCTCAAATGGGCCAAGCGCAATCCGATCAAGACCACCTTTATGCTCAGCACCTGCATCGCCGTCCTCGCCAGCCTGGTCTCTATCCTGGTGCTAGACCAGCTCAGCTACACGAAAAACATCCACCGCGTGCAGGAGCTTCGAGAGGAGGGGCAGACCTGCCTGCTGCAACTGGGAAAAATGCTCGATGAACGCAGCGCCCTACTGCAAACCAGCTCCAGTTTCAGCAGCCTGGCTGGACGCGAAAGCGTGGTAAACATAAAAATCGAGGAAAAAGAGGCCGAGCTTATAAACATCTACGACCAGGCATATCTGCTGCTCAACGGACTCTCGTACATATCGCAAAAAAGAGGCATGGTGATTGCCGCCAAACAGCAGATCATCGTCGAAAGACTGCAGTTCGCCAAACAATATCAGCGCATCGCCGAAATCAACCGCTGGATCCTAATGGCGAAAAATGAGTTCGGCAGCAAATTTGAACTCTGTGCGCCAACCATGCGGGACTTCCTCAAGGACATGGAGAAATATCACCGCGGGGACTGTCAGCTGCACATCGTCAGCCAGCCCTTTGGAGCGGAAATCGAGTTCTTCCCCATACTGCAGGACCCTTTGGACAACTGCCTCAGACCCGACAGCGAGGCCATCAAGATGCCTATGATGTCAAGGCGAGCCGGCACCTATCCGCTGCCCAAGGGAAACTATCTGCTGAAATTCTTCCTGCCGGACCGCGGCGTAGTGCTATATCCGCTGTACCTGCAACACGGCGAAACCCTCGAGCTCTTTGTCCCCATACCCAAAGACATCCCTCCTGGCATGGTCTTTGTCCCCGGCGGGCGCTGCCTGCTGGGCGGGCGCACCTCGCAAAGCACGCAGTACCGCAATGCCAGCCTGCCGGGCTTCTTCATCCTCGAAAGAGAGGTCACATTCGCGGAGTACCTGCAGTTTTGGAACAGCCTCGAGGATGACGCCGACCGCGCCAGGCATCGCAGCATGCTCAGCCTCAGCGCCGACAGCCCTGCGGCCCTGCCAGCCTGGTCCAGCGAGGGCATACTCATCGAGGGCATCGAGCCGGACAGCCCCGTGGTCGGCATCAATGCCGAAAGCGCCATGGCCTATTGCCAGTGGCTGAGCACAAAAAACGGCGGCAACTATCGCCTGCCCAGCGCCGATGAATGGGAAAAAGCCGCCAGAGGCGTGGACGGCAGGCTCTTCCCCTGGGGAAACTACTTCGACCCCGCCCTGGCCTACACCAAGGAAAACCTGGCCGCCACACAAAAACACCCCCGCTTCGCCAGCGCAAAGCAATTCCCGCTGGACCAGTCCATATACGGAGTCTATGACATGGCCGGCAATGTGCGCGAGTGGACCGCCAGCCTGTTCAGCGACGGCAGCGGCCTGTATCAAATCAAAGGGGCCAGCGCCGTCAGCAGCAGAAGATACCTGCCCCTGGGCAGCGCGGACGACAAGCCATTCTCGCCATCAGACGTGGGCTTCAGATATGTCATGAGCTTCGAACTCGACAGCAGGGCCTTGGAGGAACCCGAGGAAAACCCGCTGCAAGACGAGGAATTCAGCGACAGCCCAGACTAGGCCTTGCTTAGTATGTCTTTGTGTCCCTTCGTGTCTCTTAGTGTCCCTTCGTGCCCCTTCGTGTCCTTTCCCCTTAGTGTGTCTTAGTGGTTCAAAATTTGAGCAACAACAATGAAAGCAATAGTAAAACATGAATCCGGCCCGGGGCTGAGGCTGAAAGAAGTACCCATGCCCGAATACGGCGTCAATGATGTGCTTATCAAAATCCTGAAAACATCCATCTGCGGCACCGATGTGCATATCTATGACTGGGATGAATGGGCCAGGAAAACCATCAGCACACCATGCGTCATCGGGCATGAATTCGTCGGCAGAGTCGAGAATATAGGGGCAAATGTACATGATGTGAAAATCGGCGACCTGGTCAGCGGCGAAGGGCACCTGGTCTGCGGCAGATGCCGAAACTGCCGGGCCGGAAGGCGCCACCTCTGCCCAAACACACAGGGCATAGGCGTCAACCGTGACGGCGCCTTCGCCGAATACCTGGCCTTGCCAGTGACCAATATATGGCATTGCAGCAAAAAACTGCCGCTCGAATTGCTCAGCTGCTTCGATCCGCTGGGAAATGCAACCCATACCGCCTTGAGCTTCCCCGTGCTGGGAGAAGACGTCCTGGTGACCGGAGCCGGACCCATAGGAATCATGGCCGCGGCGATCGCCAAACACGCCGGCGCCAGACACGTGGTGATCACTGACATCATCGAGGCCAGACTGAAGCTGGCGGCAAAATTCAACCTGGCGAAAACCGTCAATGTCAGGCATGAAAACCTGGCAGAAGTGCAAAAACAGCTGGATATGAAGGAAGGCTTTGACGTGGGACTGGAAATGTCGGGAAGCCCGCAGGCATTTAATAGCATGCTGGAAAATATGTGCCACGGAGGAAAAATAGCCATGCTGGGCATACCGCCGGCAAATACCGCCGCAGACTGGCAGAAAATCGTCTTCAACGGACTCACTATCAAGGGTATCTATGGCAGAGAAATGTATGAAACCTGGTATCTGATGACCAGTATGCTGGAGTCCGGACTGCATATCGCCCCTATTATCACACATCGATTCAACTATAGGGAATTTGAGCTGGGCTTCCAAGCCATGAAATCAGGAAACTCCGGCAAGGTAATACTGGACTGGCAAGAATAAACGACAAAAACATCAGGCAAGCAAAAGAGCAGAGCATGAAATACGATATCTTCAAAGAATTGCAGGGCGAAATCGACGTCATACGCAGCCAGGGTCTCTATAAACAGGAAAGAGCGATCCGCTCGCCACAGGGAACCTGGATCAGCTTGGCCGGCGGGCGCAGGCTGCTTAACCTCTGCGCCAATAATTACCTGGGATATGCCGCCGACCCCAGAATCATCGCCGCCGCGCAGCAATGCCTGCAAGAATACGGTTTCGGCCTAAGCTCGGTCAGATTCATCTGCGGCTGCCAAAACATACACGAGGAGCTTGAACAAAAAGTCTCTGAATTCCTCGGCACCGAAGACAGCATTTTATACAGCTCCTGCTTCGACGCCAACGGCGGCCTGTTTGAACCGCTGTTCAATGCGCAGGACGCCATTATCAGCGATGAGCTTAACCATGCCAGCATCATTGACGGAATCAGACTCTCCAAGGCAGCAAGATACCGCTATAAAAACTGCGATATGAATGACCTGGAAAAACAACTGCAGCTGGCCCACAAGGCCAGACGCAAGATAATTGTCACCGACGGAGTGTTCTCCATGGACGGCATCATCGCCCCGCTGCCCGATATTTGCAGCCTGGCACAGCGCTACGACGCACTGCTCATGGTCGATGACTCGCACGCCACCGGACTGCTGGGAGAACAAGGCAAAGGCTCCATCGAACATTGCCAGGTCATGGGACGCGTAGACCTGATCACCAGCACCTTTGGCAAGGCGCTCGGAGGTGCCGGAGGTGGCTTCACATCGGGACGCAAAGAAATCATCGAGCTGCTCCGGCAACGCTCCAGGCCATACCTGTTCAGCAACTCGCTGTCGCCGGCCATCATCGGAGCCTCGCTGAAGGCGCTCGAACTGCTGCGCCAAGAACCGCAAAGAAGAAAAAAACTGCGCGAACTGGCGGCATTCTTCAGAAAAGGACTGCTCGAGGCCGGATTCGAACTCAAAGGCGCAGACCACCCGATAATACCGATTATGCTCGGGGAGGCCGACAAGGCGCAAAAAATGGCCGCCCTTATGCTCGAAGCCGGATTCTACCTCAGCGGATTCTTCTACCCGGTGGTGCCCCTGGGACAGGCCAGGATCAGAACACAGCTCTCTGCCGAACACAGCTTCGAGGACCTTGACCTGGCAATACAGGCCTTCAAAGAAAGCGCCGACAAGCTACAGCAAAAAAAACCATAGGCCTACATCTGACCCCGCCCAGAAAACCTCTGAACCAGCAAAACACAAGTTCTTGGCCGCAATGCCCATTTTAGACGAAGACGACTTGCTGTGTCTTCGTGTGTCTTTGTGCGTCTTCGTGTCCAAATTCCTGCCTGACCCCCCTTTTCGGATGGGGCTAGGTTGGCGCCAATGAATAAAGCCCGAGCTTAGGCTCAATCCTGAAATCCGGCGCATTTTTTACTTGACTATTTCTTGAAAGCGCAAAAAATGACAAAAACCGCCCACACTCCTTTTGTCTGCGCCCTTGACAGCGGCGGCAGCAAGACCCTATGCTGGATTCTGGACGCCAAAGGCGAACTTTTGGCCTGGCAAAATGGCCTGGGAGCGGCAAATATACACGATGAGCAAATACTGCAGGGCATTATTGCCCCGATATTGCAGGCGGCACTTCAAAACGCCGGCCTGCAAGCCGAGCAAATCACCGCCGTCAATGTCAGCCTGGGAGGACTAAACGAACTGGAGCTGGCCAGGACCTTGACGAATTTGCTGCCGGCAAGCAAAGTCCAGGTGTTCCGCGAGTCCAGCGGCGAGGCGGTCTTTGTCGCCGCCCCGCACTGGGGCTTTGACATCGCCTTGATGGCCGGCACCGGCGTGGTGGCCCTGGGGATAAATCCCGCCGGACTGCGACGCAGCTGTGGCGGCTGGGGTGCCTTGATGCACGACTTGGGCGGCGGACATAGCGTCGGCCAAGCCGCCCTGCGAGGACTGGCCGAAGCAGTGGACTTCCGCCATCCCGAAACCATGCTGCTGCCCGCCCTGGCCGCCGAGCCACCCTTCAAACGCCATTTGCAGGACTGCCATTTCCTGCAGAAGCCCATCAAGCAAATGAGCTATGAGGAGCGACTCTGCCTGAAAAATGCCTTCAAGGCGGCGCTGCCGCAGCTGGACAGACGGGCAGTGGCCGGACTTTTCCCCGTGGTTTGCGCCTGTGCCGAAAAAAAAGATCCGTTTTCCAGGCAACTCTTGGAACAAGCCGCCCACAGCCTTGTCAAAATCTGCATCGCGTTAGCCTCCGATTTGCACTTGTCAGCCCCAAGGATTGCCTTGCTGGGCGGCGTTTTCAAGGCCGGTGAAACGATGCTCGGCGTCTTTCAACGACTTATGCAAAATGATTTCCCCGCCGCCCAGGCGCAACTCACTGACTTCAGCCAAATCAAAGGCAGCGCATTGCTGGCCTTGCAACTGGCCGGAATAAAAATGGACGCGGCGATAGTTGCAAAAATCCGCCGCCGCTAAAAAAAATCCGCCTAGTGCGGAGCTCTGCGAGAGGAGATAGATAATGAAAAAACGATTATTCACATTTTTGAGCGCTCTGGCTTTATTGGCAATGTTGCAATTGAGCGCCAAGGAAAGCCAGGCCGCCGCCTGCAAGGGAAAGACAGACAAATGTGAAACCAAGCAAACAAGCACCAAAAACTGTAATACTGAAACCAGGAGCAAGAAAATGAACACGAATTGTAAAACTGCTTGCGACAGCAAAAAAACCGCCTGTAACGAGAAAGCAAAGAAGGCTGAGTGCAGCGAGGCCAAAACTGCTTGCGACAGCAAAAAAAACGCCTGTAACGAGGAAGCAAAGAAGGCTGAATGCAGCGAAAAGGCCAGTAAGGCCGCCTGTGGCAGCGAAGCCAAAACGGCTTGCGCGCCGAAGAAGACCGCATGCCAAAGCGCCTGCACAAAAACCGACGCGGCCGCTGATAAAAAATAATTGCACCGGCCTTTTAATCTAATTCCCACAGCTAACCAAGCCAGGGCCTGGGGTTTTCCCAGGCCCTGGCTTTTTATTATAGACCCAGTCTAAAAGCCGCGGCTGGCTTTAGTTTCTGCTTTGTTTTTATCTTGTATTGCTTGTATGCCGCCTGGAAGCCTATTGGCGCTAACTTAGACCGCATCCAAAAAGCCCATTAACCACAAAAGGCACAAAAGACACAAAGAAAGGAAGCTGATTAAGCAGGTAAACTGCAATTGCAAGATTTCGAACAACCTGTTTTTGTCTCAACAAAACAGAAAAACTCGATGAAATAGCCTAAAAAACGCAAACTTTCTGTTGAAATTTCAATTTTTTCTTGAGAATCTGCGCAGGAATACCCTTGGTGATGTG
>JAAZIY010000194.1 GCA_012800625.1 Lentisphaerota bacterium | reverse complement strand
TCGGTCCTATAGCCTATGCCGCTGATATAGTTCACCAGGGCGTCAAACCAGACGTAAGTGACATAATCCTGGTCAAAAGGCAGGTCTATGCCCCAGGAAAGCCTTGACTTGGGACGGCTGATACAGAGGTCGGAGAGCGGCTTTTGCAGAAAACCCAGGGTCTCTTGCCGCCTATAGGCCGGCTGAATGAAATCAGGATGCTTGTTGATATAGTCGATAAGGCGCTCCTGATACTGGCTCATCTTGAAAAAATAGTTTTTCTCCCGCAGCGACTCCACCGCTCTTTGGCAGTCGGGGCATTTTTCCTCGACCAGGTCTTTTTCAGTAAAGAAGCGTTCACAGGGCACGCAATACCAGCCCTCGTAGTCGGCGGCGTAGATAAGGTCCTTGTCATACAGCTCCTGCAATATCTCCTGTACCACTTTCTTGTGCCGTGCCTCGGTGGTGCGGATAAAGTAGTCGTGTGTAATACCCAGCTTGTCCCAAAGCTCCTGAAAGCGCTTCACGGTGGCGTCGCAATGCGCCAGGGGGCTGAGATGCAGCTTCTGGGCGGCCTGCTGCACTTTCAAGCCGTGCTCGTCGGTGCCGGTGAGAAAAAAACTCTCCTCGCCCAGCAGACGATGCCCGCGGGCCAAAACATCAGCCAGGATCGTCGTGTAGGAATGCCCTATGTGGGGCTTGTCATTGACGTAATAAATCGGCGTGGTAATATAAAAATTCGGCTCGGACATAAGACTCTTCGTTGATGGTTGTTGAAAATAATAATGCGGCGCTGCTGCACTGCCTTAGTGTGACTTCGTGTGCCTTCGTGTGTCTTCGTGTCCAACCCCCTCCCCCCCCCTTTTTGGACGCGGTAGCAGGCCACAATGTTTACAGGCACACTAATTGATTATCTGCTTGCCCACTTCGCGGTTCCAGAACAAGAGCACGGCCAGCAAAATGAGCATAATATTCATGGCCACCGAGTATGCCGCGCCGTAGAGCACATAGCTGTAGGGCACTTTCAGCTGATTGGAAAGCGCGTCAGCCATCCAGAAAAGCTGCCAGTTGGGCACGGCGGCATACACCGCGCTGGCAAGCCAGGAGCCTTTTTTAGGATAGGGATGCATATAACTGCCGCCGGCAGGCACGCGGGGCGGATTAGCCGAGCGCCGGAAAACGTAGGAGGTGTAAACCGCGTCCAGGCCGCTGGCCCCTCGGGCCACCTGGTCGCGCTCCTGTGCAATGTGTCGCAGCTCCCAGGTCTGCGTCTCCACGTTATACAAGGCCATCTTCAGCGGCGGCTCCGGCAGGTCGGCAAGCTCCTGTTTCCAGTCGTCGCTGTCATTCCAGAGCGTCACCGGGTTTTTGCCCAGGCCTTCGGGCAGCAGTCGCGGGTTGTCGCTGCTGCTCCAGACGATGAAATTGCCCTGCGGCTGCTGAGCCTCGCTGATGCGCCGGCGTATCTCGCGCTCCGTCTTATCTGGATCATAGCCCTCCTTTTCTTTGGCCGGCTTCTGCTCCTCGGCTTTGTCGGCCTCATTCAGCTGGTAGTACTGCTGCACCCTTAGCGGTCTCTCCCAGCGTCCCACATCAGCCTGCTCGGTAGGCGCAAAATCATAGGAGCTAATCCACAGCGCGCTCTTGCCGGGCGGGGGCACATCCTCCCATTTTTCCAGCGAGTTGCGCCCGATGATATAGTCCGACATCAGGCCGAGTATAAAGAGCACGGAGCAGAGCAGCAGGTTGCTCACCAGATTGAAGCGGGTTGACAAGGCGGTGGCCAGGCTGCCCATGGCCCAAACTGAAAAGACGATGAGCAAAAGAGCCGGGACCAAGTCGGCAGACAACCCGACGCGCTCGCCGTGATAAGGTAGAAAATGCGCAAAAACCGCAACCAGCGGCATTAATACACACAGGGCGAGCACCGCGGCCATGGGAAACGAGGCCCGGGTCACGTAGTTGTAAACCGCGGCCAGCAAAAACGACAGTGCAATCGAGCCGAAATACACCCCCATGACCCAGAAATCCAGCCTGAACTGGTCGGAGGCGATTCTCAGGCTGATCAGGCTGGCCAGACAGCAGAGGAAACAAAACACCGTATTGGCAGTCAAGATGCCCAGGATTTTCGCGACGATAAACAGCGGCCTGGGCACCGGCTT
>JAAZIY010000026.1 GCA_012800625.1 Lentisphaerota bacterium | reverse complement strand
GCGAATTCTTGTCCGGTGCCCAGTTCCCAGAGGCGCACCACTTGGCAATTGCGGCAGAAAAAGCATACCTTGCCGTGGTCTGCCAGGCGGACCCGCTCCGGGTTCTCGCGCTGCAGCAGGAAGTCGGGCGAGTCGCCGAAGTTATACCAGACACCTTTTTTATCTATGCCCACCACGAGGACTTCATAGTGCTGGCGGTCTATGGCCTGATAGACACTCCAGGCTGAGAGCAGGGAGATTTCATGCTCGGGTGACTGACCGCCGCAGAGCAGCGCTACTGTAGGCTTGCTGGACATGATAAGGAAAAATGCCTTCTGACTCTTAGTGTTACTTGGTGTGCCTATGTGTGACTTAGTGTCCCTTCGTGTGCCTTCGTGTCCTCCCCCATCCTGTGCCTTGGTGTGCTAAGTCTTGCCTAACGGCTCAGGGCAGGTCTTCCTTGAGCAGGTTGATTAATTCATGCACATTGATGCTGCTCATGGTTTCGGTGCCGCTGAGCAGCTGGTCGGCCAGGTCGCGCTTCCACTGATGCAGGTTTTGGATTTTTTCCTCGATGGTATCCTTGGCAAGCAGGTGATAGATGGTCACCGGTTTGTCCTGGCCTAGCCGGTGAGCACGGTCGGAGGCCTGGTTTTCGACGGCGGGGTTCCACCATGAGTCCAGGTGTATGACGTAGTCTGCCTGCGTAAGATTCAGCCCCAGTCCGCCGGCTTTCAGGCTGATAAGGAAGACAGGGCAATTGCCGGCCTGGAAGTCGCTGACGGCGGCATTGCGCTCGATGCCGCTGAGGCTGCCGTCCAAGTACTGATATTCGATGCCGCGTTCCTCGATGGCGCTGCGCACGATGCTCAAGAATTTAACGAACTGGCTGAATACCAGGACTTTGTGTCCGCCGTCGAGGATTTCATCCAGGAGTTCGAGAAAAGCCTCCAGCTTGCTTCCTGGCAGCAGGCTATTTGGCGCCACCAGTCGCGGGTGGCAGGTTGCCAGGCGCAGTTTAGTGATACCGGCCAGCACGCGGATGCGCAGCCTGCCGTCATTCTCCTGGCGTTTTTCCAGGTCCGCCAGGATTCCTTTTCTCAGACCCTTGTAGAACTCCTGTTCCTCCTCGCTGAGCTTCACCCTGAAGTCGACATTGGTTTTAGGCGGCAATTCTTTCAGCACCTGGTCTTTGCGTCGCCGCAGCAGGAAGGGTTTAATGAGGCTGGTGAGATGGCTCATGACCTCCTTGTTTTCCTCGCGCTCGATGGGGATGCCGAAGCGTCTCTGGAAGGACTCTCTGCTGCCCAGCAGGCCCGGATTAATAAAGCGGAAGACGGCCCAGAGTTCATTCAGGTTGTTTTCCACCGGGGTGCCGGTGGTGACCAGTCGGAACTGCGCCTTGATATTCATGGCTGCCTGTGAGCGTTTGGCGTGATAATTCTTGATGGCCTGCGCCTCGTCGAGCACGGCTACGCGCCAGTTAATGCCGCTAAACTGCTCGTTTTCACTCTGCAGCAAGCCATAGCTGCTGATAAGAACGCAATTTTCCTTTAAAGCCGCCAGGGTTTCTTTGCGTTCGGTATTGCCCAGGGTGACAATTTCCAACGAGGGCGCGAATTTTTGGAATTCCTGCTGCCAGTTGGCGCAGACCGAGGTAGGCGCGATCACCAGGCTGGGTCCCTCATGCGCTTTGCTCAGGATGAGGGTGATGGCCTGTATGGTTTTGCCCAGTCCCATGTCGTCTGCCAGGCAGGCTCCCGCGCCAAGCGCGTCCAGGCGGTAGAGCCAGGTGAAGCCCTCGCGCTGATATTTGCGCAGTTCGCCCTGCAGTGTCTTTGGCACCTCGGGTTGGAGCTGCATGGCGGCCTCGAGGCGCTCTATCTCCTCCTGCCATTTGGCGTCGGTCTCCAGTCCGGCGGTGCCGGCAAAAAGGCCGTGCAGTACCGGCTGCAGAAAATGGTGCACGCGGAAGCTGTCGTTTCTGAGTTCAGAAATCCGGTGCAGGTCATCGAGGCGTCTACGGAAGCTGTCGCTCAGAGCCAGCACCTGACCGTCTTCCAGGATAATAAAGCGTCCTTTTTCCTCGTTGCTTTTCTGCAATATTTCTCTCAGGCTGACTTTTTTGTCATCATCGAGCTGCACTTCGCCGTCGAGCACAAACCAGTCCTTGTAGTTTTGCACTCGAAGCGAGAGGTTTCCCAGCTCGACGGTTCTGGTATTGGCATATCTGCTATTTTGCGGCCAATGCACTTGGCATTGCGAGAGTATATTTCTCAGTTGCAAGACGAACTCGTAGCAGTCTTGCGGCTCTGGCAGTCTCCAGGTAAACTGGTCGATTTTTTCGGCGGTCTGCAAAGCCGGGCATGCTTCTGCGGCGAGTGCGGCATTTTTCAATTCCAGTTCAAAGTCCCGGCACAGTCTGCGCTCTGCGGTTTCCTGGTGCAGCAGCATTTCCATTGGCCCTTGTCCGGGTTTATAGAAGCCGTTGGTTTCTCCGAAGGGGCTGAGCAAGATTTCGATGCGCAGTCCTTGGTTTTCTGGCAGCAGTCTGAATTCCGGTTTAGCTTCCACCATTTCTTTTTGGAATGCTATGCAGTCCAGTGGGCAGTCAGAGAGTATTTGGTATCTTTTGCTCAGTTTGCGCAGCAGTTCGAGCATTTCCTGTTCTTCTTCCACCGGCAGTCTCAGCTCTTTTCCGATGAGTTGTCTGAGCTGCAGGAATTCATTGTCAAAGAGGAAGACCTTGATGAGGTCGCCGTGTTCCAGGCGCAGGACGATGAGTTCTTCGTCTTTTGGTTGCGGGCAGAGCTGGAACTCGTAGTGTTTTTCGCACTTCAGCAGTCTGACGTATGGCATGGCGGTGATGCAGCGCAGCTCGCGCGGCGTATTGCCCTCCAAAAGCAGCCTTGGGTGTTCAGCCAGGGCGAGGAACACCGAGGCCCATGCCGAGACCATGCAGGCGGGGTTTTCCTCGATCTTGCTCATGGCTTCACGCATAATAGTGCAGGCGAACTTATCCTGAGCGCTGAGTTGATATCCCGACATAAAGGAGTCCAGGTCTTGTTCTATGCGGCAGTAGTTCTGGTTTCTGAAGGCAGTGAACTTGCGCCCCTTGCTCCAGCGTCCGCTTTTGATGGCGTGTTGTTCCATGGGACGCACGGTTAAAAGACCTTGCTGTGCGACATCGACGGAGACCAGCCAGACCAGTCGGCGCAGCTTGCGCTCCGGCAGGCCGGCAAAGAAGCTGTCAAACTTGCTGATGCGGCTTAGCCAGCTGTTTTGCACCTGCACCGAGTCCAGGATAAAGGGCATTTGGGCTATGGGGTCCTCATGGAAACGGTGTGCGAATCCACCTTGCTTGGAATTGCAGCGCAGCAATAACTCTTCGCATTCTCGCGTCAGCCAGAGATATCCTCCGGACTTGGCCAGGGCGGTGATTTTTTCCAAGCGCAGTTTTTCATCTTCGTCCAATTCGGAGTTCATCCAGTATTGCCCCAACAGCCAGAAGAATTCCGGCAGCGGTTCCAAGTTCTTTGGTGGCTCTAGTTTTTCCACTTGTTCTTGTGTGCGCCTGGCCGAGACGATTTTCTGCAACTGTTCATAGATTATCCCCCAGGTAGGCACTTTGCTTGCCAGCTCGGCATTGCTTTCGGCGGTATTGAGCGCATTTGTGCTGCCGCTGCGCAGCAGCGAGAAGATAAAGAATAGGCCGCCCACGGTCTGAAAGTAAAAATCGTGCACGCCTTCGAGCTGTCTGACTTCATACAGGGAGTCGAGGTAGAGATTGACGGCACGCTCATCCTTGCCAAAGATGCTTGACAGCCAGGCCTGGCGCAGCATCCTGGCGTTGTTGTTGGGGTTTTTCTTCATCAGGGCGGCAGCCTGGTTCCAGTCCCCTTTCAGAATCAGATAATCGATAAGCGGATAGACCGCCGCCATGGGTAGGGATGCGCCTAGCTCGATCAGCTTTTCCTCAAAATCGCCTATGTCGCGTAGCTGGCGTATGACCAGGGGCAGCAGCTGCCAGGAGCAAATAGCGATGAGATGCGAAGGCAGCTCTTTGAGTTCGGACCAGCTGGATTTTTTGAGGAGGAACTCAAAGCCGGCGGCGTCATTGTATTCGTCGGGGAAATAATCGCGCATATTGACCAGGCTGCTATTCAGCAGGCGTGCGTCTGCGGCGAAAAACGCATTGCGTATATCACGTTTGAGGTAGTCCAGGTCGGGCAGTCCGCGGTTGCCTATGGCGGGTACGGCGCGCGCGACAAAGTCGGCAAACTCGACATATTGTTTTTTAGCCAGCAGCTGCCGTGTTTTCTCCATGCTGCGGCTGCGCAGTTCCCATTTGTCGCCGCTTTTTTGCAGCAGCTTCTCGGCGTGCATCTGTTCGGCCAGCGTCTCCAATTCCTCAGATGAGAGCCGAGCCAGGCGTGGCATATGCCGTGCCGCCAGGTATATAATGCGCTCGATCTCGCTGAGTTCGGCGGGAGCGCAAAGCAAGCTCATGATGCATTGCAGCTGCGAGACGAATTCCGGGTTCAATTTGTTTTCAGCACTTTCTGGCACTGCTATCTTACTCCCTAGCTAAAATTTCATTTTCCAATATTGCCCCTAGGCATTCTGCCGAGCACAAGCAGTAGCGGCGCTTAATAATACATGCCGCCGAGCTTTTTTGGACACTAAGACACACAAAGCCACACCAAGCTTCTTGTCTTATAAAATACTATCGCCCACAGCACTGCTTGTATTTTTTGCCGCTGCCGCAGGGGCAGGGTTGGTTACGCCCCACCTTGGGCGCCTCGCGCCGTATGCTCAGCGGCGCCATGCTTGCGTCGGGGCCAGGCTGGCCAGCAGCCCCGGCACCCGGCACCTGCTCGCCGGCCTCGAAGCCGCCGGCGAGCTGTCCGGCCAGGTTGCTGTGTTGCCGCGCCAGCCGGCGTTTATGCTCCGCCATGGCTGCCTCGACTTTGGCCGGGTCAATCATGCTCATGCGGAAGATGCCTGAGCAGACCTCGTCCTTGACTGAGTTGAGCAAGCCGGCATACAGTTCATAGGCCTCCTGTTTATATTCGAGCAGCGGGTCACGCTGCCCGTAGGAGCGCAATTGCACGCCTTGGCGCAGCGAGTCCATGGCGTAGAGATGCTCCTGGTACAAGTTGTCCAGCGAACTGAGCATAACATAGCGTTCCAACCAGCGCAGGGCCTCGGCCCCCTCGGCCTCCTCCTTGATCTGGTAGGCCTCCTCGATGCGCGACATGATAGCCTTGCTCAGCGGCTCGCAGTCCTGGCTCTGCCTGAAAAGCTCTGGCGGGAATCCTATGGGTATGGTTACTGCCAGCCAGTTCTGCAGGTCTTCCAGGTTTACCGGCTCATTTTTGACTTTGGCAGCGTAGGCGGCCTCGACCCTTTCGCTGACTGCGGTGAACATATAATCGAGCAGCAATTCACGGCTATCTTCTGTCAGTAATATATTGCGTCTTAGCTCATAGATGGCACTGCGCTGCATATTCATGACGTCATCATACTCCAAGGTGCGCTTACGCACGGCGAAATGCTGCTGTTCGACCCGCTTTTGCGCGCCTTGTATGGTGCGGCTAAGCATGCTGTGCGAGAGCTCCTCGCCCTCTTCGAGGCCCAGTCTCTCCATAATGCCGGTGAGGCGGTCGGAGCCGAAGAGGCGCATCAGGTTGTCTTCCAGGGAGACATAGAAGCGCGAGGAGCCTGGGTCTCCCTGTCTGGCGCAGCGTCCGCGCAGCTGCCGGTCTATGCGTCTGGAGTCATGTCTTTCACTGCCGATAACATGCAGTCCTCCGACCTCTTTGACTCCTGGCCCCAGTTTAATGTCGGTGCCGCGTCCGGCCATGTTGGTGGCTATGGTGATGGCGCCGAACTGTCCGGCTCGGGCGACGATTTCTGCTTCGCTCTGGTGGTGTTTGGCATTCAGCACGCTGTGGATGACGCGTCGGCGCTGCAGTAGCCTGCTCAGCAGTTCGGAGACCTCGACGGAAATGGTTCCCACCAGCACCGGCTGCCCGCGCTTATTGCATTCCATTATTTCTTCGATAAGTGCGCTGTATTTTTCTCTTTGTGTTTTATAGACTTTGTCGTTCAAGTCTATGCGTTGGCATGGCCTGTTGGTTGGTATGACGACGACGTCCAAGTCGTATATGGACTTAAACTCGGTGGCCTCGGTTTCCGCCGTTCCGGTCATGCCGGCCAGCTTGTCGTACATTCTGAAGTAGTTCTGTATGGTGATGGAGGCCAGGGTTTGGGTTTCCCGTTCGATCTTCACGCCTTCCTTGGCCTCCAGGGCCTGGTGCAGTCCTTCGCTGAAGCGCCGCCCCGGCTGCGGCCTGCCGGTGAACTCGTCAACGATGATAACCTTGTTGTCCTGCACCACATACTGCACATCTTTTTCAAAGAGGCAGTAGGCTCGCAAGAGCTGCGAGATATTGTGTATGACTTCGGACTTGCCGTCGTACTCGACCTGTGCCTGCTTGCGTCTTTCCAGTTTTTCGGACTCATCGAGGCTGTCGTCATGGTCGATCTGGCTGAATATACTGGGCAGATCGGGTATGACGAAGGCGTCTTCCTCGTCGGGTCGCAGGAACTGCCTGCCTTTTTCGCTCAGGTCGGCCTCGTTGTTTCTTTCATTGATGCTGAAGAAGAGGGTTTCCTTCACTTTTTGCAGGTAGCCCCGGTTATTGTCGTCATGCAGCTCCACATCTTTTCGTTCCAGCGCTCTTCTAATGGCCGGGTCTTCCATGAAGCGCATCAGCAGCTTATGTTTGGGCATACCCAGCTGCACCTTGGCGATCTTGAGGTGTGCCTGGTCGATATCCTCGGCGCTGGCCTCCGGGCTGGCCAGGGTTTCTTTGGCCTCTTGCAGCAATCTGGCCATAAGTTCGTACTGTCGCTGATAGAGCTGCGCCACCTTGGGCTTGAGCTTGTCAAACTGATGGGTGGAGACCTTGGCTGGGCCGGCGATGATGAGTGGCGTGCGCGCCTCATCAATAAGGATGCTGTCAATCTCGTCTACGATGGCGTAGAAATAGTCTCTTTGTACGAGTTCCTCTTTCTGGGTGGCCATGCCCATATCGCGCAGGTAGTCGAAACCGAACTCGCTGTTGGTGCCGTATGTGATGTCGCAAGCGTACTGCTCACGGCGTTCACTTGGCGACATATTGTTTTGTATGCAACCCACGCTGAGGCCCAGCCATTCGAGCACGTGTCCCATCCATTGCGAGTCGCGCTTGGCCAGATAGTCGTTGACGGTGACCAGCTGCACATTGCGTCCGCTCAGGGCATTGAGATATAATGGCATGGTAGCCACCAGGGTCTTGCCTTCGCCGGTGGCCATTTCGGCGATGTTACCCTGATGCAGGGCAATGGCGCCGCAAAGCTGCACGTCAAAGGGGATCATATCCCATTTCAAGGGATGTCCGTTAACATTCACCGTGTTTTCACTGGAAAGCGGGCTTTCCTTAAGCCTGCGGCAGGCGTCTTTAACCACTGCAAAGGCCTCGCACATAATGTCGTCGCAGCTCTCCCCGCCTTGCAGACGCGTTTTAAACTCTGCGGTCTTGGCCTTGAGCTGCTCGTCAGTCAAGCTTTGATAGCTCTGATAATACGTGTTAATGCTGTCAACCAGAGGTTGCATTTTTTTTAGAACCCGAGCGTTGCGGTTTCCAAAAATTTTGCGTGCAATCCATTCCAACATATGTTATTCTCGGTGCTTGAAAAACTTGCTTTTGCCTTCTTGCGTCTTTGTGCGCCCAAGCCTGTCTGGGGGTCTGATGGCGGGTTTATTTCGAGCCTGGCTTATCGATGGGCATTCCCTGGCGGCACATAGGGCATTCTTCTGGTTTGTAGGTTGGCAGTTCGAGCTGCATGAGGCTACGGTATGGCATGCCGAAGTCGACCAGTCCGGCACTGCGGTCAATAAGCGTGGCCACGCCTATGGGGACTCCCCCGTGACTGCGCACCAGGTCTATGGCCTGTTGCACGCGTCCGCCTTTGGTGACCACGTCTTCGCCGATGAGCACGCGTTGTCCGGGCTGGATTTGGAAGCCGCGGCGCAACAGCAGGGCGGAGTCGCCGTCCTTTTCCGCGAAAATAGCCTTTGTTTTCAGTGCTCTTCCCAGTTCCTGTCCGACGATGATGCCGCCTATGGCCGGGGATAGCACCAGGTCGATGTCGCTCTCCTGCCAGTGGCTTGCCAGGGCGGCGCAAAGCTCGCTAGCCAGCAAGGTATGCTGCAAGAGCAGTGCGCCTTGAAAGTATTGGTCGCTATGCAGGCCGCTGCGCAACAGAAAATGACCGCGCAAAAGCGCGCCCGTGTTGCTGAGATGATGCAGAATTTCAGACTGATTCACAAAAAAACCTCGTGTATACGCTGTGGCCGACGGGAAATTCAAGACCGGAAATTAACATAATCCCTGAAAAAGATTATGT
>JAAZIY010000193.1 GCA_012800625.1 Lentisphaerota bacterium | reverse complement strand
TCGGACGTATCGGGTATCGGACGTATCGGGTATCGGACGAATCGGACTTATTGGCCAGCAATTACTTAGTGTGCCTTGGTGTATCTTCGTGTGTCTTAGTGTCCTTTCCCCTACGCTTTTCTGCGCTCAGCCTGCCAGCATGCCACCAGGTGCTCTGGGCGGTCAAGCACTTCCAGCGCTGGTCTCTGCTTCAGGCATTTATCCACCCGTTTAGGGCAGCGCGGCGCAAAAGGGCAGCCCTGCGGCGGGTTCAGCAGGCTAGGCACCTGTCCGGGTATATGGCGCAAAGGTCCACCGCCTTTTTGCAGGCTGGGTATCGAGTCCAGCAGTCCTTGCGTATATGGGTGCGCCGGCTTGGCGAACAGCACTTCCACCGGCGCATTTTCCACGATATATGATGCATACATAACGGCCACCTGGTCACAGGTCTGCCAGACCACGCCCATGTCGTGCGTGATTAGCAGCAAGGCGCTATCTCGGGTCAGAAGCTCTTTCAGCAGCTCCAGTATCTGCGCTTGTATAGTGACATCCAGCGCCGTGGTCGGCTCATCGGCAATCAGCAATGCGGGTTGCAGTAGCAGGGCCATGGCGATCATCACTCGCTGCCGCATTCCCCCGGAAAGCTCATAAGGATAGTTGCGCATACAGAGCTCAGGGTCGGCAATGCCCACCTTGGCCAGCATCTCCAGGCTGCGCCGGCGTATTTCGTCGCTGCCATATCGAGTATGCAGCTGAAAGACCTCGGCCAGCTGTTTTTCAATGCGATGCAGAGGTGACAGCGCGGTCATCGGCTCCTGAAAAATAAGCGCTATGTCGCGTCCGCGGATCTTACGCAATTCCGCGATAGGCAGTTTCAGCAGATCGCGCCCCCGAAAAAGTATTTCACCGGAGTTAATTCTGCCTGGCGGCTGCGGTATCAGCCTTGCTATACTCATGGCAGTGACCGATTTGCCGCAGCCCGACTCGCCCACCAGGCCCAGCACCTGGCCGGCGCGCAGGCTGAAACCGACCTCGTTTACTGCCTTCAGGACCCCGTCTTCGGTATCGAAAGCAACCGACAAGTCCCGCAGCTCTAACAAAACCTCATCTTTCACCATAAAAACCCAGCCCCCTACAAAAAAGAAACCCCCTTAGTGTCCCTTCGTGTGCCTTAGTGTCCCTTCGTGTTCCTTCGTGTCCTCCCCCCTAGTGGTTCCCGTCGGTTTCTCTGAGGGCCACCCGTCGTATTTTCCCGCTAATAGTTTTCGGCATAGCCTCGACAAACTCGAGCACCCTCGGATATTTATACGGCGCGGTATTTTCCTTCACGAAGCTTTGCAGCTCATGCTTCAGCTCTTCGCTGGGCAGGTATCCCCTGCTTAGCACCACCGTAGCCTTCACGATTTGCCCCCGCACCGGGTCTGGCACGCCGGTGATGGCGCATTCCGTCACTGCCGGGTGTTGCATCAGCACGCTTTCCACCTCGAAGGGTCCGATACGATATCCCGAGCTTTTGATCACGTCGTCGGCTCTTCCCACGAACCACAGGTATCCCTCTTCGTCCTGCCAGGCGACGTCTCCGGTATGGTAGTATCCATCATGCCAGACACTTTTCGTCAGCTCCTCATCCCGATGATATCCCATAAAGATACCCGGCGGCAATTGCTGGTCGCTGGTACGCACGCAGATTTCGCCCTCTTCGCCCAGCTCGACCTTATTCCCTTCGGCATCGAGCAAATCGATTTGGTATCCTGGCGATGGTTTTCCCATCGAGCCAGGTTTCGCCTCTATCCAGGGCCAGTTAGCGGTGCTGGCCACCAGTTCGGTCTGACCATAGGCTTCTTTCAGCGCCAGGCCGGTTTTTTCCAGGAACTGCTTATACACCTCGGGGTTAAGCGGTTCTCCGGCCACCACGACGCTACGCAGGCAGCCAAGATCAAAGCCGCTCAGGTCCTCCTTGATTAAAAACCGGTAGATAGTAGGCGGCGCGCAGAAGCTAGTCACCCGGTTACGGATGATCTCGCCCAGCAGGCGCCCGGCCTCGAATTTATCATAGTCATAGACAAATACCGCCGAGCCGGCCAGCCACTGCCCGTAGATTTTACCCCACACCGCCTTTGCCCAGCCTGTGTCCGCCACGGTGTAGTGCAGTCCGCCATCCTCGACCCCCTGCCAGTATTTAGCCGTAATAATATGCGCCAGCGGATAAACAAAGTCATGCGCCACCATTTTGGGAAATCCAGCTGTGCCGCTGGTAAAATAAATCAGCATGATATCCGAGTTTTGGTTGCGCTCGCTTCGCGGCGGGCTAACAAAAAGCTCGGACTGCCTGGCCATCTCCTCCTCGTAGCTCAGCCAGCCGCAACGCGCGCTACCCACCGCGACCTTGCATTTCAGGCTGGCCTGGCATTCCTCCTCGGCCAGCTCGATTTGTTCGAGCAGGCCGTCGCAGTTCAGCGCCACCACGCCGCGCACCTGGGCATTTTCCAGCCTATAGCTCAAGTCATGGCGTTTAAGCATATGAGTGGCCGGAATAGCGATGGCGCCCAGTTTATGCAGAGCCAGAATCGCCGGCCAGAACTCATGCCGCCCCTTGAGTATAAGCAGCACCGGATCACCCTGGCCTATGCCCTGCTCCCTGAAAAGATTTGCCAGCCGGTTGCAGCGCCGCTGCAACTCGCCGAAGCTCAGACGCAGAGCCTCCTCGCGGCTGTCATCGGTCCAAACCAGGGCGCAGCGCTGCGGCTCCCGCTCGGCATAGACATCGAGCACATCGTAGGCGAAATTGAAATTGTCCGGCACGCGCAAACAAAAATTGCGCTGAAAATCCTCGTAGGATGAAAACTCGCTTTTTTCCAGATATGTATGCAGCAACGACATGATTTTCCCTTGCGTAACTGGGGCTTTTTTCTGCTTTCGTAACGGGTTTTAGGCGAAAATGCGCATTTGCGCCGCGCAGGGCGGCGTTTTTCTTCACATAATAAAGGCGATAAACCTGGCGGGCTTGCCGTCCAGGGCCAGCATGCCATGCGGGTTGCTGGCATCGAAAAAGATACTGTCGCCGGCTTCCAGAACCAACTCGTTGCCGCAGATAAATATCTTCATGCGTCCCTCGAGCACGTAGTTCATCTCCTGGCCGGGATGCTGGTTCAGGCTGGCCTGCGTGCCCTCCGGCTTAGGCTGCACCGTGACCACGAAAGGCTCGGCTTTTTTATTGGCGAAGTTGGCCGCCAGCGCCTGATACTGATACTGCTTACGCCGTTCCACGGCGACGCCCTTGCCTTTGCGCGTGACGCTGAAGCTATTCATTCTAGGCATATCGCCGGTAAGCAGCAGTGCCAGGTCCACGCCCAGCTTTTGGGCCAGCTCATACAGGCTGCTAGCCGAAATATCCTCCTGTCCGGCCTCGAAGGCAAGATAAAACGCCGCGCTCACATCTATGGCAGCGGCCATCTCCTCGGCGCTGATATCACTTAGCTCCCGCAGCTCCTTGACACGCAGCGCAATCTCTTTTATGCCATTATGCATCTCAATTTCCCTCTTATCTAATAGTACCTCGTCCCCGTATGTAGTACACGCTCATTGCGTGCACCCCGCTCCCGATCCCCCTTC
>JAAZIY010000192.1 GCA_012800625.1 Lentisphaerota bacterium | reverse complement strand
TTGTATGCCGGCTTGAAGCCGGCGCTCCGACCTCAGCACCTTAAACACAAATAATGCTGTGGATTGCGTACGTGTCTAGGCTTGCTTTCCTGTAGTTGGCTTTAGTTTCTAGTTTGTTTATCTTGTTTTGGTTGTCATTCACATCGGTCGCATCGTCGCATTTTGTTCACTTGTGTGCCTTCGTGTGTTTTCGTGTCCAGAATCCTGACCCTGTCAAAAAAAAACTCCATTACTACTAGAAAATCATATTTTATGCGAGCTTCTTCATCGTCTGCTTTCATGATATTATATTATAGTTTTACTTTTATTGGATAGCCTCATGGCAAGAAAGAAACAAAAACGCAAACAGAATTCGCAGCAGCCCTTGTTGTTTAACGATCCGGAGCAGCTGCGCGACAACTGGCTGCAAGCCCTGCAAGGAGGCGAGAGCCGCAAGGCCTTTCGACTCATGCGCGAATATTTCGAGCTTGTCCCTCTCGAGGCGGAAATGCTGCCCAAGGCCCAGGAAACCCTGGAGCAACGCCTCTTGCAGATGTACCAGGCCAAGGAGTACAGACAGCTAAGCGAACTCTACAAGGCCACCCTCAAGCGCTATCCGAGCCTGCAAGGCCAACTGCAAGAACAGTTCCTGGCACTGCTGCACTGGCAGGACAGCGACAAGGCATACTTTCAGAAATACGAGAGCGACCCCGGCGTGCAAAGCCAGCTGCAGGCCTTTGTCAGGCATCTTATGAGAGACCCCGGGGAAATCCTGGATTGCGGGCACTTCAAGGCCGAACATCCCCTGCATAAAGAAGCCAGCCTTATCATGAAGCTCTGGAGGCAGATCGAAAAAGGCGAGTCCGCTGCACTGAATCAGCTTAACCAGAGCATAGGGCGGCGCTCGCCTTTCCTGGCCTGGCGTCTGCTGATTAACGGGCTGGCCTACTTTTACGACAAGCAAAGCGAGCAGGCAAACGAACACCTGAAACGCATAGAACCGGCCTCGCCGCTGCATCAGCTGGCCGGACAGCTGATGGACTTGATGAAACAAAACTGGCAGGCCAACACAAAAAGCCAGCAGCGCATCAAACTGGCATGCACTGAAAATTCGTTCTACAGGCAAATCAGCGAACTGGACGAACAGCTGCAAAAAGGAAATACCGAAGCCGTCAAAAGCCTGCTGCAGCATATTTTCACCGCCGAGATGGCGCAGCGCTCTCCGGTGTTATACTATGGCCTGTTCGGCGCGCTGATGCATTTCGCCAAGCAGCTGCCCATAGCCTCGAAAATAGACGAGTTCGCCACGCTGGCTGACAACCCGCAGAGACTTTTCTGCACACTGCAGCACCAAAGGCTGCTGGCCAACCTGGACGGCTGGAATGTCTACGTGAAAGCGCCGGAGCTGTCCAAGCTGGAACGTGCCCTGGCCTGGGACCATCTGGCCACCCTATACTCGATTAGATGCCATCAAAGGCTGCATAATGCCAGGTATATGGACACAAGCCAGAAGGCAGAGATGCTTGAAGACTATTATGACGATATGGAAGACTGCTGGGAAAATAGCTGCGACTGCTTTCCATTGGCAGAAAGCTATAACAAATGGCAGCAATGCGCCGTGGCCGTAATCAGCCCGGCGAAAAGCGACGATATACTCCTGCAATGGAGCAAGCACTTTCCGGAAGACCCCAGACCGCTGAAACTGCTCATCTCCTCGGCAAGAGAGCGAAAAGCACTGACCAAGGCCGCCGGACACCTGCGAAGATTGACCGAACTAAGCCCCCTGGACCCCGAACTGCCCATGCTGACGCAATTGCTGGCAATAGAACAACACCTGCAAGACGAAAAAAAACAAACAGAAAAAAAACCATTGCAAAGCGCCGGCAGCGTCTCAGGCAGGGAAAAACTGCTCCTGGACGGCTTCCATAAAAGCCTTTTCCCAGGGAAAAAAGGCGCCGCTGCAGCTGAGGGGCCGCTCATCATTAGCTCCTGCCTGGAATCCCGTATGTTTGAGCTGGCTTACCGCCCAGAACCAAACGACTTGCCCAAAAGAACCCTCGACTATGAGGCGGCGGCGTTTTTCAATGAAACCGAGGCGTTGCTCTACTTTGCCGACCCGGTTTGGGGGCAGTTTGACTTGGGCAACCTGCATATGCCCCCGCTTCGCCTGCTAAACCTGGACGCCGTCCCCAGCCAGCGCATCTGGGAGCTTTGCCAGATATTCCTGAGCCATAACATAAGACAGCCCATAGCGCGAAACTGCCTGCGTAACCTAGACCAGGTCATCACCCAGGCCATTGGCAGAAATGACCCGCTGCTGCCCGGCTTCATGATGAGCAAACAGCATCTCCTGCAAATGATCCTTGAGGTAAATTACCAGTACAGCGACTACATTAGGCGAAAACTCAGGCTGCGCTGCAGTGACAACCTGATCCTGGCATACAAGCTCTGTCATGAAAATAACCTCATCGCCGCATTGAAGAATCTGGATGCCTATCTGAAAAACCTGAACCAGACAAAAAGTTGGCTGCAAAACCGGGCAGACAGGCTAGGCGTGAAGACCAAAGAGAAAATCTTTAAGGAATGCTCGCAGACCGAAGAGGATTCGAACTACGCAAACTGGAATGCATACCCGCCGAAAGCTCGAAAACAAAAGAAAAAACTGCCCTTGTTCATCGAAAACATCAGCTTCACAGAAGAACAATTCGACAACGAATACCAGCTGCCCGAGGACGAGGACGACCTCGATGACAACCCGTTCTTCAATGATGAAATTTTTCTTGAGATGATCGAGCAGCTTGCCAAAAAACTCTAACAGTAATGCCCTCCTGGCCAAAAATTGGCGGACGGGATTTTGCCATATCCAATGAAACAGTAAAAATACAAATGAAGTACCCTTACGACGTCTTGAACCTGCCGGAAAATGCCGGCCAAAATGAAATACGGCAGGCGTACCTGCGACTGCTCAAGGAGAATCCGCCGGAAAAAAACGGCGGGCGCTTCCAGGAGATCAATGAAGCTTACGAGCTAGTGAAAAATGAGCTGGAGCGCGCGCGACTCGCAGTCTTCGGTATTCCGAAAACAAACCAGAAATCACTGAAAATAAGCGAGTTGCTTATTGAGAAACCAGTGCAGACCAAGAGGGCCGGAGTGGAATTTTGGCTCAAGCAGTTAAGATCGGAGCCAAACAATGATTGAGCCGGAAAACTGGCGGGAGCGCATACTGCGCCAATTCTCCGCCTGGCTGGATAACATCGAGTTTGCTGAACTGCCCGGGCCTCAGGAGTTCACCAAGCCGCCCGATATGTTTAGCCTCTTTGCCGAGTTTGCCGCACTGCGCCAGGAACTCGCCTTGCAAACCCGAAGCAGCCGCAAAGATACCAGGGATATGCTGGAAAGCCTGACCCAGGTGAAATCCGACCTGGGGCAGAGCGGCGCCGAACTCGATGAGGTGTTGCGACAAATCAAGGGACTGCTGCCGGAGACCAGACAAAGGGCCGAGGAGGCACTGCTGCTGGAAATCATTCAACTGCACCAGGCCACCGCCGACAACTACGAGCAGTTCGCCAAACAGCGACTGCGCGGATTCATGGCAGCCAAAAAAGACCGCCTGATGCTGCAAAACGAACAGAAAAACCTGAGGCTCCTGCTGAAAAAAAGCAGCGACCTGCTGCGCCGTTATGAGCTTAACGACATAGCCAAAATCGGCATGCCATTCGACCCCGCCTGCATGCGGGCAATGGGCAGCAACAATAATGCCGATGTGCCCCCGGGTTGCGTCAGCAAGATACTCACGCAGGGATATAAACGAAAAGAAAAAATCTTGACCTTGGCAGAAGTTGAAGTAAGGAGCAATTAATATGGACAGCGTAATCGGCATAGACCTGGGGACCACTAACAGCGAAGTGGCAGTGTGCATCAATGGAAAAATTGAAATCCTGCCTATGCCGGACGGCTCGCTCTTGATGCCCTCGGTGGTCGGGCTGGACCAGGAGGGCAAGCTGCTGGTTGGGTCAGAGGCCCGCAACCAGATGCTGCTCTATCCGGAAAATACCATACGCTCAGTCAAGCGCAAGATGGGCGAAGAGGAAGCCCTGCAATTGGGGACGCAAAGCTACCTGCCGCAAGAAATCTCCGCCATGATTCTGCGCAACCTGAAGAATCAGGCCGAAAAACGCCTGGGACACAGCGTCAGCAAGGCGGTTATCACTGTACCGGCACAGTTTAATGACGCCCAAAGAAATGCCACCAGGGAGGCAGGGCGCATCGCCGGCCTCGAAGTGCTGCGCATCCTCAATGAGCCTACCGCCGCCTGCCTGGCATACGTCGATGAAAGCCCGGACAGCCAAAAAAACTTGCTGGCCTTCGACCTGGGGGGCGGCACATTCGACGTCTCCGTGGTCAGACTGGAAAACGAGGTCACCGAAGTAATGGCCAGCAGCGGCAATAACAGCCTGGGGGGCGATGACTTCGACCGCAAACTGCTCGAACAGCTCTGTACTAAACTCGAGATTGACCTAGATGGCCCCAAGGGCCTCAGCCGACTGGCTCAGTACCGCCTGCTGAAAGCAGTGGAGACCGCTAAAATACAACTGTCCGAGTTCGCCTTCGCAAAAATCATTGAAAGTAACCTGACGCTGCAAAACGGCGAGAGCTTCGCGGTGGACAGTGAAATCTCCAGAGCCGACTTCGAAGAGTGCATTGCCGAATTTATTGACCAGTCCATGCGCGCCGTGCACGACTGTCTGAGTCAGGCCGAGCTGAAACCCGAACAAATAGACGAGATTATCCTCGTCGGCGGCTCTACCCGCAGCCTGGTATTCCAGGAACGCATCGAACAGGAGTTCGGCAAGCGTCCGCACGCCGATGTGCAGCCTGATCTGGCCGTGGCGTACGGGGCCGGCATACTGGCGGCGCGGCTGATGGGCGAAAAACAACACCAAGTACTGGTGGATATCACGCCGTATACATTCGGAGTCTCATGCGTGGGCATACTCGATAGCCAGCTCTCCGACCACCTCTTTATCGGCATCATTAAATCCGGCTCCGCATTGCCGGCATCCTGCGAGAAACTGTTCTTTACCATGTACGACAAACAAAAAGAGGTGGAAGTGCAAGTCTTTCAGGGCGAAAGCCAGGACGCCAGAAAAAATGTGCTTATCGGTAATTTCAACATCGAGGGACTCTCGCCGCTGCCGGCCAATAACGAGATCATCCTGAGTATGAAGCTGGACCTGGACGGAGTGCTGTACTGCAGCGCCACCGAAAAGGCGACCGGGCTTAATAAGCATATCAGCATCAGCAACGCCATGGCCAAGCTGACTGCAGAACAACTGCAGGAGTCAGCCAGAAAAATCGCCGAACTCTTTCCTGAGACGGAAAGCGAGTTTGACGATGAGCAGTTCGATGCCGATGACTACGATAAGGACGAAAGCTCCGACAGTTTCCCCGAACGCCTCGAAGCCTGTCGCCAGCGTGTCGCCAAGCTGCCCGGCGAAGATGTCGACCAGGCGGACCACGAGGAGCTTGAAGCCCTATTTGAAACTATGCAGCAGGCCATCCAGAGCGGAGATGCCGACAGCTTCCTGGACAGCGAAGAGCAAGTCGAGGAAATCCTCTTCTACCTGGAGTCCTGACCCCACAGCCCGGCTTTTTAAGATAAAGCAGGTCATCTGCTGCTACCCACATTATATCCATGCGCTTTCTGGCAAACAAAGCGCCAATATTTTACCTGGAGTACCTAGTGTTAGCTTCCTATAGCGAAATACCCATCATCTGTCCGGCCTGCCGCCGCCAGCTAGGCGACTATGCGCAGATACCGGACAGTTGCCCGCGCTGTTCCGCCGGCCTGCAGGAACTGCGCCAGATTTGCGCCGCCGCCGTGCAGGCCTACAAGCGTGCCGGCCGGCTTATGCGTCAGGAAAAATTCGCCCAGGCGCAACAATTATACGAAAACGCCATGCGTCTCTGGAAAAATGACTGCTTTATGCAGGCGGCATATTTTGCCCGACTGGCCAAAATGGCTCACGAGCACAGCCAGTGCCACTACGAAAGCCTGGAAAAACTTAGTCTGCCTTAGTGTGCCTTGGTGTGACTTGGTGTGTTTTAGTGTGTCTTCGTGTACAAAATTCTGCCAGGCTCCCTTTTTGGACGCGGTCTAACCAGGGGAACCGACTCAGCGCAAGTCAAGCTCGTGGCTTCCAGGCTCAAGCTCGCGTCCGCGGTAAACCGCGGTGCTGCCTGACGGCACTTGCAGGTAGGCTTTCTTGTCGCGGACCTGCAGTTCAACCTGGCCATGCCGGCTAGGCAGGCGCAACTGGAATTCACGCAGCGGGCCGGGCTGCGGGTCCAAGATAAACTTATCGTAGCCTGGGGTTATTGGCCGTATGCCGGCCAGATGCCTTGGTATGATATTCGCCGGCGCCGCCCCCCAGGCGTGATTCCAGTCCTGGTTTGGCTTGAAGCGGTCGTCCCAGGCCTCCATGCTGATGGTGGCTCCGTTTCGCAGCATATTGCGCCAACTGCGCAAGGAATCGGAAGTCAGCAAGCTGTGGGCATAATGAGCCATACGGTTGCCATAGCAGGCCTCAAGCAGGAATTGGGCAGCAAACACACTGCAGGCCATGCCTCTTTTCTGAAGCTCAGCACCCAGTTTCGGACGCAGGCTTTCCGGAGCGACCGCAAAGGCCAAAGGGAAAATCAGGCTGTGTATGGCGCAGTGTGCGGACTGGGGATTGTCGACATAGAAATTGTTTTTCAGCATACTTTGGTTGATGGCCTGGCGCAGCAGCGCGGCTCTTTGGGCATAGGCTTGGCGCTCCTGCCCGTACGATAAAAACCCGGCCAGCTCCGCCATGCTTACTAGCGCCCCATAATGCCAGCAGTTGGGGACAAGATTATACTTGCCCATCTCATAGCCGTCGCGTTCGCCTTGGGGCCAGTCGATAAGATCGCGCAGTTGCATATCAGCGGCGAATCCCGGCAGCCGGTTTTGCCCGGGGATTTGATTCTCAGCCGAAATCAGTAGGCTTTCATCGGCCATCTCGAGCAGTAGTTTGGGTTTCAACTCTGGATACCAGCGGCGCACATTGTCCAAGTCGCCGGTATAGAGCAAGTAATCGCGCACGATCATGGGCATGCTCAGCGCCCATTCACAGGGCCAGGTCGGGTATGCAAACAGCCGGTCAATTGTATTTTTAGCTATGTCATAGTGTCGGTCGCAACAGAAATAGCCTAGTTGATTGATGATAGTGTCACCTTCATAGGCCTGGCGCTCGCGGTTGCCGTCGACGAAAATACCGAAGACATTGGTTGCCTTCATGCTGTATTTGCAAAACTCCCAGACCTGGTTGAGCGCCTCGTCCGAGCTTTGAAACAGGGCGGCTCCGTCATCAAAAGGGCCAAAAAAAGCCTCCTGCCAGACCCTGGCCTTGGCATTCTGCAGGCCTCGCAGTTCGGCGTAGCGAAACGGGGCAAGCTCCGGGGTTACTTTCAAGCTGCCCGCACCGTATCCGGGGTGGCGCATATGCATCTGGTACTGTTGCCGCCCGGGTTTCAGAACTAGCGTCTGCTCCTGATAAATTCGCGAGCCGCCAGGCGCCTGGCAGAGCCTCCCGCCATGGGCAACCTCGCCAACTGCAATCTGAATTTCCTGTTCGACAGCCGACTCGGTCTCCAAAACCAGTCTTGCAAAAGCATGGCGTCCAAAGTCATAGAAGCGCAGCGCCGGGTCGTCCTCATGGCTGAGACGTGGCTCGATAAGTTGCTTTATCATATTTCACGCTATATTGTTCAATCCTTGATGTCATTTGTCAGCTCTAGGCCGTCCCAAATGCCCCTTTTAGGCGAAGATGACTTGGTGTGGCTTTGTGTGTCTTAGTGTCCTAAATTCTGCAGCAGTCTTTTATCTATAATGACTTTTTTGCGCTGCAGATATTTTTGCAGCGCTGGCAGGTCAAGCTCCTTGAAGCTGGGCAGCTTGTCCAGGGCCAGATTGGCCGCCGCCGCTCCGGCGGCTTCGCCAGTGACCACGCAGGCCGGAATGGCCCTGGTGACGTCCCAGGTGTCGCCGGCTGCGGAGATGCAGCGCCCTGCCGTGATCAGATTAGCATTGCGTACTCCGGCCAAAGCCTCCAGCGGCAGACAATACACCGGGCCGGCCTGACGCCAGTCGCCGCACATGCCCAGGGCATTCTCCAGCCAGCGCTGCCGGTCCTGCTGACGCAGGGTCTTTTTGCCGACCAGGCGGCGGGTCATGCGAAAACAAGGTATTTGCGGCAGCGCTATCGGATAATTAGGCAGGCCGCTCTTCTCGGCGCGCTCCTGCAAGTCCAGCATGGTCATCTGACGGCAGTCAAGCAGGAATTTGCTCACCTGTTCGGCGTCGTCGCCGCGATAGTTTCTGCCGCTGCCAGGACTGCGCCTGCCCTGCGGGTCAAAAGGCTTGGTCAGGCATACCAGCCTGGGCTGGCCCTCTTCCACCATGTAGTACCAGCCGCAGCGCACATTGCTGCTCAGCGACAGGGTTTTTTCGCCGGCCAAGGCGCAAAGATCGGCATCGCCGCTGGCATCGACCAGCGCCTTGCAGGACAAGGCGCCACGCCCGCTCTTGTTTTCAATGATCAGCTCGCTGATGCGTTCACCCTGCCGCCCGACAGCGACAAAACGGCTGTCGAAAAACAGTTTTACCTTATGTTTAAGCAGCAGCCTCTCCATTTTATAGGCAAAAGTAATCGGGTTATAACTGCAGCGAAAGCGGTTTTTGGCGCGCTCTTCGAGGCTGCCGCCGCGCCGCTGCCAGCACTCAGGTATGGGCACTTGCCGCACGGTGCTATTAGGCTGGCTAATGTCATCGACCGAGAGCCGGATTAGCTCTTCACAGATACCCCCGCTTACCTGATGTCCCAGGCCATCGCAAAGCGGCAAAAAAACCACTACATTGCCTATGGTGGCCAATCCGCCCAGGGCGCAGGTTTTTTCCAGCAGGCAGACGCTGGCACCGGCCCGGGCGGCAGCCAAAGCGGCAGCAACCCCGGCAATCCCGCCACCGCCTACAACTACATCAAACTCGCCAATCACCGGTGTCTGCCGTGCAGGCTCGAAAATTGTCCGCAGCATAATGCCTCACTGTTTGAACCGCTTCCAAAAAACTTTGGCGTTAAGCCAACAAAAACATAATCTACCACACCAACGCGGGTCTTGCTCAATGAATTTTTTATCGGACGAGTCGGACGAATCGGACGAATCAGGTGAATCGGACGTATCAGGTGAATCGGACGTATCGGACGAATCAGGCTGGCCCGAAATTCACTTTGGGGCGAAAAGCGGGCCATTGCTTGCGGCTTGTAATTTATGCTGCGCAAATATATATTTACCGCTGTCATTAGTTCCTTGTTTATACCTGATGTCCGCGTGTTGAATACAGCCCCAACCTATAACAGCAATGATCTGAGCATTAGCCCGCAGGGTTTTCTGCGCCTGCCGCAAGAGACGCAACTGCGCAATAATGCCGAGCTTGTCTTCGCGCTGCTGCAAGAGTCGGGACGGCTTGAACACAGCCCCGGCAAAGACTATTTCCGCCGGCTTTTCAATGAGTATCTGCGCCGGCTTGCAGACCGGGCGGAGCCGGGCCAAAAAGACCTGGGGGTCAGCTTCGAGGCACTGCGGCCCGGCATCGAGGAACTCGCCTTCCAGCTGCTCTCGACCCCGCCAATCATGGGCGCAGAGTACCTGGACGCCGCGCTGCTGCTGAAAATATACCGGGAGTTTGAAGAGCTACTGCAAGAGAAGCTCAATGCCTCCCAAAGCGACTTCAGTGACTTTTTGCGCCAGCTCTCGCCGGCCTGGCGCGATGTCGGCAAGGTAGCCTTCCACCTGGCCGAAAACAAAAATGACGGCGGCGGGAAGCTGCCCTTTGCGTTTATGGTCAGTTTTATTTATCACAGCGACGGGGTCAGGGCGAAGCATCTGCCGCTGGCGGCGGCTTTGAAGGCATATGCCGGGCAGGCGCAAGCCCTGGAAAACCTGCTGCGACCAATTATCAAGGCGGCGGAAAACAGCGCCCTGATCAGAGACCTGCTCGAAAGCAGGCGCATCTTCCAACCCGCCGCCTGGAGCAGCCAGGAGGCATACCAGTTCCTGCAAGACCTGCCGCACTACGAAGAGGCCAACATCGTGGTCAGAATCGTCAACCTGTGGAAAAAGAAACCGCCCAGGGCCAGCGTGCAGGTCAACCTGGACCTGAAGAAACAAGGCGGATTCGGAGCCAAGGCACTGCTGCAATTCAAGGCCAGTCTGACCTTGGACGGTGAACAGCTCGGCGAGCAGGAAATCGAGGAGCTCCTGCAAGCGCAGGGCGGCCTGGTTCGCATCCGAGGACAATGGGTGGCCGCCGAGCCGGAGCGCATCGCCGCGCTGCTGCAGCAGTGGCGCCAGGCCGAGATGCTCGCCGGCGAGGCCGGTTTGAGTCTGGCCGAGGGTCTGCGCCTGCTCGCCGGCGCCCGGGGTCAGGGACGCTCGACTCTAGTCCCGGAGCCTGATGACCCTGAAAATTGCCGTTTCCAGGCCTCCGGCGAACTACAAAAGCTGCTGGCCGAGCTGGGCAGCCCCGCTCAGATCAAGCCGCCGCCGCTTCCCGAGCGCCTGCAAGGCGTGCTGCGGCCCTACCAGTTTGACGGCGTCAAGTATCTGTGGCGCAGCAGCGAGCTGGGTCTGGGCAGCTGTCTGGCCGACGACATGGGCCTGGGCAAAACCCTGCAGCTGCTCACACTGCTGCAAATCTGGAAAAAAGACGGGCTGCTCGACAAGCTGCCTGCCTTGCTGGTGCTGCCGGCCACCCTGCTCTCCAACTGGAACAGCGAAAGCGCGCGTTTCACCCCGGAGCTGCGCCTGCTCAGCCTGCATTCCTCGGCCATGAGCAAGGAGCAATGGCAAGAGTTTGAAGAGGGTCCCGCCGCTTTTCTAAGCCATTACGACTTGGTTCTGGTCACTTATGCGATGCTACCCAGGCTGCCGCGGCTGCTCGAACTCGAATTCCCTGCCGTGCTCGCCGACGAGGCGCAGGCCATCAAGAACCCGGGGTCGAAGCAAAGCAAGGCGGTAAGAGGCCTGCGGGCGGCCAGGCGCATCGCCCTCACCGGCACTCCGGTGGAAAACCGCCTCAGTGATCTGTGGAGCATTTTCGACTTCGTCAATCCCGGCCTGCTTGGCAGCCTGAAGAGCTTCCTCGACTACGGCAAGAGGGCCAACCAGGACTACGGCGCGCTACGCAAGCTCACGCGGCCCTTTATCTTGCGTCGCCTTAAAACCGACAAGCGCATCATCAGCGATCTGCCCGATAAAACCGAGCTCAAGGTATATTGCCATCTAAGCAAAAGACAGGCTGCCCTCTATCAAAAATGCGTTGATGAGCTTGAAGCCGCACTGCGCGATGAAAGCCAAGGCATGAAGAGGCGCGGGCTGGTGCTGGCATACCTGATGCGCTTCAAGCAGATCTGCAACCACCCGGCGCAATTCCTCGGCAACAACGATTACACCGCCTCGGCGGCAGGCAAGTTTCAGCGGCTCGAGGAAATCGTCGAGTCTATCGCCTCGCGGCAGGAGAAGCTTTTGCTTTTCACCCAGTTTCGCGAGGTCTGCGCTCCTCTGCAAGACTACTTGCGGCAGTGTTTTGGCCGGCCTGGTTTGCTTTTGCACGGCGGCACGCCGGTGAAGGAGCGCCAGGGTCTGGTGAAGGCCTTTCAGGAGGACGAGTCTCTGCCCTTCTTCGTGCTCTCGCTGAAGGCCGCCGGCACCGGCCTGAATCTGACCGCCGCCAATCATGTCATTCACTTTGACCGCTGGTGGAATCCGGCGGTGGAGAACCAGGCCAGCGACCGGGCCTATCGCATAGGGCAGAAGCGCAATGTGCTTATCCACAAGTTTATATGTAAAGGCACCCTGGAGGAGAGGATAGACGCCTTGATCAGCGAAAAACAAGGCCTCGCCGAAGAACTGCTGGGCGAAAGCGGCGAGAAGCTGCTTACCGAAATGAGCAACCGGGAGCTGCTCGAATTCATCAAGCTGGACTCTGCACAACTAATGGAGTGAAGCATGGGGCATTATCGCAATTGGTATCCACCTTATGTCTCAGCCGCTGAAAAACAGCGGCGGAGTGAAAAACAGGCGGCCGCCCTGGCCAAGAAAGGGGGCGAGCCGCTGCAGCCGGTCTGCGTCCGCGGACGACTAATGGCCAAAAGCTTCTGGGGCAGGGCCTGGTGTGAGAACATCGAGTCCTACCAGGACTATGCCAACCGCCTGCCGCGCGGGCGCAGCTATGTGCGCAATGGCTCGCTGCTGGACCTGCGCATCAGCCCCGGCAAGGTGCGCGCCATGGTGGCGGGAAGCTCAAGCAAGCCATATGAGATAAATATAGATATCAAGCCGCTGAACGCGGGACGCTGGGAGGTCATCAAACAAAAATGCCTGGGGAAAATATCCTCGCTGCTGGAGTTGGTGCAGGGCAAGCTGCCCGAGGATATCATCGAGCAGTTCTGCGACCGCAAAAACGGGCTCTTTCCGGCGCCGGATGAAATCAAGACCAGTTGCTCCTGCCCGGACTGGGCGCTGCTCTGTAAGCATATCGCCGCGGTGCTGTATGGCATAGGAGCCAGACTGGACCAGGAGCCTAGACTCTTTTTCACCCTCAGAGGCGTGCAGGAAAGCGACCTGCTCGGAGCGCAAAGCGTGGACAGCCTCACTCAAGGCATAGACTCGGAAATAGACCAAAATAGCCTGGAAAGTGTCTTCGGCCTGGAGCTGGACAGCATAGACGAGGCCTTGAATAGCACTGGGCAAAAAGAAAAAATGCCGGCACAGCCGGAGCCGGTAAAGAGCAGGCCGGCGAAGGCCGCCAAACCGGCAAAGAGCAGGTCGGCGAAGGCCGCCAAACCGGCGCTGCTCGAACATTGGACTGCCGCCCAGGTCGCCTCCCTGCGTCAGAGTCTTGGTCTCACCCAGGGCGGGCTTGGCAGTCTTATAGGTGTAAGCGCTGCCCAGGTATCAAACTGGGAGCGCGGCAAAATCAGCGTTACCCGCCGCCATTGGCAGAGTCTGCAGGAACTGGAGTCGGAGGGCCTGCACATGGATGCCGACGAACGGCCATTGGACTTTTTAGCGTTGCGCAAACGCCTAAAAATGTCGCGTGCGGCTCTGGCGGCCTATCTGGATGTCACCCCGTATCAGATCAGCAAATGGGAGGCCAACCCAGACATATCAGAGGAAGTCAGAGTGAAGCTCAGGCAACTCGGCTAGAAGAGCCGAAAAGCGAATTCTGGATATGTAGATACACGGGCAAGAAATAACATAAACCGGTTTTTTTGCAGAGCTGCTTCAGGCCTGGCTTTGCAGATGCTGTTTCAGGAAACGCATGGCCTCGCGATAGCCCTTGGCACCCTGCCCGCTGATGGTTTTTAGGCAGGCCATGCCGGTATAGGAGACTTGGCGGAAAGCCTCACGTTGCTCCACTGCACTCAGATGCACCTCGACGGCAGGAAGTGCCACGGCCTTCAGCGCGTCTAGGATGGCGATGCTGCTATGTGTATATGCCGCCGGATTGATAATAATGCCGGCGTATTTGCCGTATGCCGCCTGGATGGCATCGATAATGGCGCCCTCGTGATTGGACTGAAAGCAGTCCACTTCAAGCTCCAGCTCCTGAGCGGATTGCTGAATGTAGTCGATAAGCTGGGCATAGCTCTGTCTGCCATATATATCGGGTTCGCGCAGGCCTAGCAGGTTGAGGTTGGGGCCGTTAATCAGCAGTATTTTCATGGTAGTCGGCGATGATTTTTTGCAGGGCGGCCTCGAGGTCCGCGTTATTGTCGATCAGGCAGTCCGCGGCGGCCAGATAAAGCGGCTCTCTTTGCCTGAAAAGCTCTGCCAAGGCTGCGCTGGAGCTGGATAGAGGGCGGCCTTGGCGGGCAAGCCGAGACAGCTCGCGGCGCAGATAATAGAGCCGACCGTGTTTTTTAAGCAGAGCCGTATTGTTGGGGTTGATAATCATGCCGCCGCCGGTGGCTACGACCAGGCCGCGTCTTGCGGCGCAAAGCCGGGCCTGCTCGCTTTCGAGGCGGCGGAATTCGGCCTCGCCCTGCTGCGCAAAAATCTCGGCAATGCCCAGTCCGCTGGCCTCTTCCACCAGGGTGTCGGTATCCACAAAGTCCATGCCCAGCCTGGCCGCCAGGAGCCTGCCCAGTACGCTCTTGCCGCTGCCGGGCATGCCGATCAAAACTATATTCAAGTCAGACATATGCGCCAGTCAGTCTACGGTCACAAAACACAAGCCATTAGTGTGCCTTAGTGTCTCTTCGTGTCTCTTAGTGTCCTCCCCCCTACGCACACCATTTCACAGCCAGGCCTCTGCGCTGGCGTCCGCCGGCATTTGCCAATCGGCTCTTGAGGACAGCGATATGGTTCCCACCTTGGGTCCGTCCGGCATGGCGTTACGCTTGAATTGTTGGCTGAAGAAGCGTTGAAAGAAGAGTTTCACGGTACGCTCCACTTCTTTTTCATCGAATTCACCGGCAAAGGCGTGCAGGGCCATTTTTTTCAGGTCTTCGGGTTTTTCCCCGTATTTAAGGAAATGGTACAGGTAGAAATCATGCAGCTTAAAGCTGCCCAGTATGCTTTCGGTATGCTGCTTGCCGGGCAGCAGCTCGGGGGACACCGGCGCGGCATTGATCTGGCGCAGCAGCTCGCCCATCTCGCCGGACTCCTCCTTGGCCTGGTTCTCCACCAGAAAACGCACCAGGGTTTTAGGCACGGCGCAATTCACGTTGTACATGGACATGTGATCGGCATTAAAGGTATTCCAGCCCAGGGCGATTTCGGAGAGGTTTCCGGTTCCTATCACCAGGCCGTTTTCGGCATTGGCCAGGTCCATCAGTATCTGAGTACGCTCTCTGGCCTGGCTGTTTTCGTAGACCAGGTCTTGTTTTTCCGGATCATGTTGGATATCGGCAAAATGCCTGCTTACCGCCGGCCTGATATCTATCTGGCGGAACTCCACTCCGGCCAGTGCAGCCAGGTTCTGCGCCAGCTGCCGGCTTTGTTCGCCGGTGCCGAATCCTGGCATGCAGAGCGCCAATATGCTGTTGCGCGGCAGTCCCAGCAAATCGCAGCAGCGCAGGCAGACCAACAGCGCCAGGGTGGAGTCCAGCCCGCCGGAAAGTCCCAGGATAAGCCGGCGGCAAGAGATATGTTCGAGCCTCTTGGCCAGGGCGGCGGCCTGGATATTGAATATCTCTTGGCAGCGTTCGCGCAGGTCCTCTTCAGCCTCCGGCACAAAGGGGAGTTTTAGCATATTAAAGTAGCGCCAGTCCGGGGACTCTGGCGGTGACTCGAGCTGGCAAAGCGGCAGGCTTTCGCGCGCCAGCGCCTTGAACGAGGTCCAGGCCCGGCGTGTGGCCAGAGACCAGGCTGGTTTAAGATCAGCAAAAAGCAGGCTGTCCTCGCGTTGAAAACGCTGGTTTTCGGCCAGCAGGCGGCCATTTTCGGCAATCAGCGCATGTCCGGAAAAAAGCAGGTCGCTGCTGGACTCGCCCACGCCAGCTCCGGCATACACATATACTCCGGCGATGCGCGCGCTCTGCGTCTTCACCAGGCTGCGTCTAAAGCTGGCCTTGCCTACCATTTCAGGTTCGGCGGCCAGGTTGAAGACCAGGTCGGCCCCGTTCAGAGCCAGCTGTGCCGAGGGCGGCTGCAATGAGAGCAGGTCGGAGCCGAACTCGATGCCGAAACAGAAGTCGGAGCCGCAGCGCAGCAGCAGCTTGTCGGCAAATGGCAGCTCCCTGCCCTGCCAGAGCA
>JAAZIY010000025.1 GCA_012800625.1 Lentisphaerota bacterium | reverse complement strand
CACTAAGGCACACTAAGGCACACTAAGGCACACTGAATATTTGTTTTCTTAAATCATCATTGGGGAATGAAATGAAGAATTATCACCGTTTAGCTTTACTATTCATTTTTCTGGCTTATGTCGGCTACGCTGATTTGCCCAAACATTTCAGTGTGGAGCAGGCGGTTTCCGAGAAGGTGTTGGCGATTTGGCAGTTCGGGCAGGGTGCTGAGCTTGCCGACGGCAAGGGGGCGGCCAGTCTGCGTCTGCTAGGTCGCGCCAAGATTGTGCCGGACGAGGTTTTTGGTCAGGTTTTGGAGTGCTTCGAGTATAGTGCTGGCATAGACAAGCCCAATGGCGGCAGGGTTGAGGCCAAGCTGGCTCCGTCTATCGAAGGCGCCTTCAGCATAGAGGCCTGGGTGAAGCTCAAAGAACCTGAGGACCCGAAGTGGCGAGGCGGCTATATCCTGGACAAGATGTATATACCCAACACGCACAAGACCAAGTACTACAACAAGGACTATCATCTGCGTGTAGACCGCAATCCCAGCACTGAGAAAATCACTTTGCGCGCCGGCATAGGCTTAGGCGACGAGGTTATAAGTTTCAATTCGCAAAGCATAGACAGCAAGATAGGGCAGTGGCAGCTGTTCGCCTTTTATTACGACGGAGCTGGGCGAGGCAGGTTTTTTGTTGACGGCGAGTATATTGGCGGTCAGTTTCACGAGGGCGCCGGTCCGGCGGCGGCGGGCATACAGCCCATTATGCTAGGCGAGCGCTGCGGCAGCATACATTCCGGGCTGGCGGGCTATTTGGGCGAGGTCAGGCTGCTGAAGGGGCTGCCCAGTGAAGCCAAGATGCTGGGAGTCGAAATGGAGCAGCAGTATGGTCGCAGCAGCTTTGAGCGCATGGAAAAAGACCAGAGCCTGCGCCTGAAAATCATTAATGTGCTTGGCCAAAATATCAGCGATCTCCGTCTTTTTATCGATGACGGTTTACAGAAAGAGCAGCGCGGCTTGGCGGCTTTGTCGGCGGACAATGAGCTGCTCGAGCTAGAGCTGCCGCTGCGCTGTCTTGGGAAGGCAGGCACTTACAGCTATCAAGTCCGCGTGCAGGGTCGCAGTCCGGAGGGCAAGCAGGTCGAGGCCAGCAGCCAGTTCGAGTATGTGCTCTGCAATCGTCTGCCCGAGTTTATGCCGGTGGTGATGTGGGGCGGAGCCAGCATCGAGAAGATGCTGGACACTGGTTTCACCCATAGCCTGATTTGGATGGACCATTTGGACGGCGCGGTTTGGAATGCGGATGCCCCGCTGCCTTACAGCGATCGTTATGACGACACCAAGAAAAATCTCAACAAGTTTATGGCTGCCGGCCTGCGCGTGCTAGGCAAGATGTCGCCGGGCAGTTATCTCAAGAGTCAGCCAGGCTATGAAAAAGACCGGGCGGAACTGCTTAGCGTAGACCGCAAGGGCGAGGCGAAAAAAATCGTTAACTTTGCGCTGCCCCGAGTACAGCGTCACGGTTTT
>JAAZIY010000024.1 GCA_012800625.1 Lentisphaerota bacterium | reverse complement strand
CTGCGCGACACATCCAGCAAAAAAACGACGTCGCGACCATGCCGCTTCACTGTCTCTGTTCTCAGGTTCCAGGCCGGTCTGGCCAGAGCCAACAGCAGAAAAAGCAGAGCCAGCAAAAACAGCGCCTGTCGCAGCAGGCGCTTGCCGGGGCTATAGCCGGCCAGTAGCCTGCGGCGCATCTCGGGCTGAGCAAGTCGGCTCAAAGCCAGACGTCGCATATAAGCGGCATAAAACAAAAGCGCCGCCAAGCCAGGCAAGAGCCAAAGCCAATGCAGCATACTCAAATTGTACCAAGTTCCTTGCATATTTCAGTCATCTATTTTCAGCCTGTGTTTTTGCACGGCAAGGCTCTTCAAGGCAGTCTCCTTAACAGGGTGTTTTCCAGCAGCAGCTTCAGGCCCAGCATAAGCAGCGCGGCAAATGCGTAGGGGACAAAACACTCCTTGTAGTCCAGCGAGCGCAGGGACTCCAGCTCGCTGCGTTCCAGCTGGTCTATCTTCTGATAGACGGCCAGCAGGCTGCCGGCGTCATTGGCCAGCCGGAAAAGGCCGCCGGTTTTATCGGCCAGCTCCTGCAGCGGACGCGTATCCAGCGGCGGCTCGGCCCGCAGGCGCGCAAACCAGCCGCCCAACCTACCACCGCTATTGCCGGCAGTCACCGCAATGGCGTAAACCTTGACGCCCCATTTCTGCGCCAGCTCGGCGGCCTCCGCAATACTGCGTTTGCCGCAGTTGTTCTCGCCGTCGGTAAGCAAGATAATGATCTTGCTTTTGATCTCATAGCTGCCCGGGTCGCGCCGGTTCTGCCGGGCCAGGGTCTGCTCGACTTCATGCAGACGGGCCGCCCCCAGAGCCAGGGCGTCACCGATATTGGTGCCGTCCTCGCTGCGCTCGCTCACTATCTGCACGCTGTCCAGAAACTGCCGCAGAGCCTCGTGGTCCAGAGTTAGCGGACAAAGCGTATCGGCATAGCGCGCAAAGCGTATCATGCCAATCAAGTCGTTGGGCCTGCCCTCAAGGCCCTTGCCCTTGTCGCCGAAGACAAAACTGCTAAAAACCTGCTTTACCGCCTGCAGGCGGTCCATGCGCCTGCCCTCGTACTCAAGCTCCTGACTCATGGAGGAAGAACAGTCGATAAGCATCTCTATGGCCACGCCCTCGCTGTACTCCTGAACCTGCTCGTCGCCAGACTGTGGACGAGCCAGAGCCAGACAAAGCAAAATCCAGGCAAACAGCGCCAAAACCCCTGGCAGACGACGCAAAAACAGCCGCCAGCTGCCAAGCCCGCACTGCCTAAGCAGCGACACATCGGAAAAAGGCAGGGCCACAGGGCGCTGACGACGCAAGCGACGCCAGGCATAGAGCAGCAGCGGCAGCAAAATGCCCAGCAGGGCCAATGGACTCTCAAAACGATACATAAACAAATTAGATTAGACTCAGTCTAAAAGTAAAAGCTCAAAAAACTTCGTGTGCCTTCGGGACAAGCCGGTTTCTGTCCCATGTATGTAGTACAGCCTTTAGGCTGCTCCCCGTTCCCGTTCCCGTTCCCGTTCCCGCACCCGTACCCGTACCCGTACCCGTACCCGGCCCAATG
>JAAZIY010000191.1 GCA_012800625.1 Lentisphaerota bacterium | reverse complement strand
AGAGCGCAGGCTAAAGCCTGAACTACGAACATGCGCCGGCTGAAGCCGGCGGAGAACGCGCAAGCTAAAGCTTGCGAAGAGCGCAGGCTAAAGCCTGAACTACGAACATGCGCCGGCTGAAGCCGGCGGAGAACGCGCAAGCTAAAGCTTGCGGAGAGCGCAGGCTAAAGCCTGTACTATGAACATTTCCTCCGGCAAGGTGGCTGACTTTCCTGTGCGGATCGTCGAGCACGCTCCCGTCCCAAGGGTCCCAGGTATGTAGTACACGCTTTAGCGTGCTCCCCGCTCCCGTCCCAAAGGTCCCAAAATTCTCAAAAAACCCGTCTGCTTATTTTCCGAGTGTATGCAGCCATTGTTTGATGTGTTCGTAGTCTATGTATTCCGGCAGGCGTCCGCTTTCATTGTTATGCTCATCGAAAAGCAGGGCGCATGGGGTCTGTTCGACATTGAAGAAGCTTTGGCAGTCGAGCGAGTCCCGGCTGTTTAGCAGGATAACGGCGTATTTCTGCTTGAATTCCTCTTGCAGTCGGCTTTGCAGCTTGCCCAAGTCGTCTCCGGGGCCGGCGAGCAGCAGGAGCATGGGGCGCGGCGTGGCTTCGCCGCTTGCCAGCTCGGCGTCGCGAATAGGGAAATGCGGAGAGGAAGGAGCGGTCTGAGCGTCTTGCGCTTTTTCCTGTGCCCTGATGACTTCAACATGGCGCCGCATCAGCCAGGCGAGCAGCAGGGTCAGCAGCAGGTAGACGACAATCCTGGGGTTGAGCAGCCGCAATAGCGGGTTTGGCGGGGGCGCGGTTTTAGACATTGAAGCGTATCTCGATAATATCGCCGTCCTGCACGATGTAGTCCTTGCCGTTGAGCTTGTAGAGCTTGGCCTCCTTGGCGGCTCTTTCGGAGCCGGCCTGCATAAGCTGTTCGTAGCTGATGGTCTCGGCCCTGATAAAGCCCCTTTGCAGGTCGGAGTGTATTTTGCCGGCCGCCTCCGGCGCGCTGCTGCCCAGTTTGAGCGGCCAGGCGCGCACCTCGTCGGGTCCGCAGGTGAAAAAGCTCATCAGTCCCAGGCAGCTGTAGGCCGACATGGAGAGGCGGTGCGCGGCGGGTTCCTCGAGGCCCAGGTCTGCCATGAAGGAGCGGCGCTCCTCTTCCTCAAGCTCCAGCAGCTCCTGTTCGATGGCGGCGCTCAGAAAGACCACCTGGTCGCCGCGCTGGCGCAGAGACTCGGCAAGCTCTGCATATTTGGCTTGCTCGTTCTGGAAATCCTCGCCTATGTTAAACACGCTAATGACTGGTTTCAGGCTGAGAAACTGCAGCGAGCGGATAAGCTTGAACTCCTCGCCGTCAAACTCCAGGGAGCGCAGCGGCTTTTCGTCTTGCAACTGTTGCAGGCAGCGTTCGATGACCGCCTTCTCCTGTTCTTTTTGCGCGCTGTTTTTGACTCTCATTTCCTTTTTGAGGCGTTCAAGGCGGGTTTCGCAGAGGGCCAGGTCTGCGAAGAGGAACTCCAGCTCCACCGTCTCTATGTCCCTGGCCGGGTCGATGTGGTCCATGATATGGAATACGTTTTCCGACTCGAAGGCTCTGATCACGTGCACCAGGGCCTCGCTGCGCCGTATCGGGTCCAGCCAGGCGGCGCTGCGCGCATTGTCCGGCTGTATGGCCGGTGGCAATGCCAGCTCGAACTCGGCGTACTTGGTTCTTTTGGGCTTGTACATGGCGCTGAGGCGGTCTATGCGCCGGTCGCGCACTGCCGCCATGCCTTGAATGATGGAGTCGCGGCTGGGCGCCTTGCTGGCGGGCATGCCGCTAAGCAGCTCGAATATGGTTTTCTTGCCGGTCTGCGGCAAGCCGATTATACCTAGGATCATGAAAGGGGCCTATATGGGGTGTTTTTGGTATGCTAAGACAGTGGAGCAGTAGTTTTATCCGGGCTTAATGCTTTGCCAGGGCAGGAATTCACAGCTGCGGGTTTCGGGGTTGTAGAGGGCGATCTGGCCGCTTTCTTTCCAGGCAGGCAAACAGTATAGGCTTGCCTGCTGGGCATGCAGCTCTTGGTGCGCCTGGTGGAAATGGCCCAGAAAAACCTGTTTGTCTGGAGCGAGGTTCAATTTGTGCAGCCATTTCAAGATGTCTTGCAAGGGTAAACTGCGTTCGTAGCGCCGGCTTTTGCGCCGCATTTTTCCTTGTATGGCGGCTACCAGCCTGGGCGCGCCGGGCAGGTAGCGCAGCAGAAAATAGCTGAAGAAGCTTTTGCTCAGCCGCCTGAAAAGCAGGTGGTCAAGCTGTTGGCGCGCGATAAGGTCGCCGTGGCAAAAAATATAGTCGCCAAACTCAAGCACATTTTGACGGCAGGCGCTAAAGTGACGAGCGTGACGGCGGGCGACGAAAAATTCGTGATTACCCTCGACGAAAAAAACCCGGCGGCGGGTTTTTTCAGTCTGGCACCAATGCATGAACTGCTGATGCGTGGCATGCTCGAATCGGTCCAGGGCGATCCACAGCTCCATAATATCTCCAAGAAAGCAGACATCGTGGGGGCTTTGTGCGATGCGTTCCAGCATTGCCCAGAATTCGTTCTGATTTTTTTCACAGACATGGCTGTCGGCAATCAAGATCATCATGCCTTGCCTTTTGCGCCTTTCATCAGTGTTCCCCCTGGCAGTGCGGGTCTTCACAGCAGGAGTCATAGTCGAAGCTCTGGTAGTCGTCGTAGTCGTCATCGTCGTCGTCGTTTTCTTCCAGGTTCAGGTTGTCGATGAGCTGCGGCTCGACGTGTTCTTTAAAGTCCTCCTCGCTACTGATTTCGGGCAGCCCGCTGATGATTTGCCAATATTCGTTATGTTCGACACTTTCCCCGGGCAGCACTATATCTAGCGGCCCCAGGGTTTCTATTTCACAGAACTGCTCGCAGCTATAGCTTGCCACATTGCAGTTATAATCGGGGTATTCGGTTCCATCCTCGTAGATATCGAAATATTTGATTAGCGCTTTGTCTTTGAGCAGATATGCTATCCAGCCGCGCTGGGCATTGAAGCCTATCTT
>JAAZIY010000190.1 GCA_012800625.1 Lentisphaerota bacterium | reverse complement strand
CGTTTTTTATATTTGGCAAAAAGCTCGGGGCTTATCCGTCTATGGCGATATAGCATTCTCATGCCGCGCTGTATGGCCAGGTCGCCCCAGCTGAGCACGTTTGGACGCTGCAGCGAGAAGATCATCAGCATCTCCGCGGTCCAGGGTCCCACGCCTTTGAGCTGGCAGAGCCGTTTGCAGAGCTGCTCGTCGGGCATGTTTTTCAACTCGTCCAGCTTCAGCTCGCCAGTGATTACCTGCTGCGCAATTTCCTTGATATAGCCGGCTTTGCGCATGGTCATGCCGCAGGCTTGCAGCTCTTCGGCGCTGTAGGCCGCCACGCTCTGCGGCTGCGGCGGCTCTCCGAGCAGCGTGAGCAGCCTTCCCCAGATGGTTTTTTGCGCCTGGCTGGAGACCTGCTGGCCAACAATGGACTTAAGCAGCGCGCTGAACAGATCGGGCTGCACTTCGCGCCGCAGCATCCCCAGGGCATCTATGACCCGACCCAGAGCGCGGTCGCGGCGACGCAAATGCTCCAGTTCTAGAGCGCCATAATTGAAATAAAGCTGATCCTGCGGCATACCTAAGCTCTTCTTGAATGAATACTGACATAATGTAATGCGCAATGAGCGGGTGGCTAAGGCCGACACATGGCAGGCGACTAAGGCCTTAGAACCCGTCCAAAAAGCCATTGAACCACAAAGGCACACGAAGGGGGAGGACACTAAGGGGCACGAAGAGACACGAAGGCACACTAAGAGCTTATGCGGCACCTGCCCGTTTTGGTTTGTTGGGAAAATGAAGCCGGATAAAGCAGAAAAACCCGATGAAATCGGATGAAAAACGCATTCTTGGGCAGAAATTTTAATTTTAGACGAAGACTACTTGGTGTGTCTTAGTGTAGCTTAGTGTGTCTTAGTGTCCAATTCTCTGTCAGGCCACCTTTTTGGACGGGGTCTAGACCGCTCCCAAAAAGCTAATCGGACAAAAGAAACACCATTTTTTCCAACTTTGCTTTCGGCCTGTCCTGCTGGCAAAATCCTTTAGGTGAGCTTATATTATTTTCCATCGTATCGGGGTGCGGCGGCAACTTCTTGCCGCAGCTGAGAAAAACCCGTTTAACCTGATCCGGATAATGCCGGCGGAGGAAATTGCGATGACGGTATTGCAACTGCGTCTTTATGGGATGGGGAAACGCATTCCGGCTTTTCTGCTTCCGGCACAACTAGAAAGGAAGCAAGATGTCTGCCGAGAATATTATTAGTCGTGCCATAGTCAGGAAATACAGCGAGAAGCTCTGCTCCTGTCTGCGCTTGCAGGTCGCCTTTGTCGGGGCTGGTCCCTCCTCTCTGATGGCGGCCCGCGAGCTAGGGCTTGCCGGTCTGAAGGTCGCTATTTTTGAGCGTCGTCTTGCGCCTGGCGGCGGTGTTTGGGGCGGCGGCATGTTTTTCAACGAGGCAGTGGTACAGGACAATGTGCTGCATATCCTCGATTCGTTCGGCATTGGCTATGAGGCGGTGCCGGATGCTCCGGGCTACTATACGGTTGATTCAGTGGAGCTGGCCAGCGGACTGGTCTTTGGCGCCAAAAAGGCCGGCGTGCGCATTTTCAACGCCGTCAGTGTCGAGGATATCGTTTTTAAGGAGCAGCGTGTGCAGGGTCTGGTCATCAACTGGTCCAGCACTAAAAACAGCGGTCTGCCTGTAGACCCTTTGACAGTGATGGCCGATGTAGTGGTGGACGGAACCGGGCACCCCAGCGAAATCCTGCGCTGCGCCTGCGAAAAAGCGCAGGTGCGCCTGAACACCGAAAACGGCAAGCTTATGGGGGAAAAACCCATGTGGGTGGAGTCCGCCGAACAGCAAACCGTAGCCGGCACTGGACAATACTACCCGGGATTATATGCCTGCGGCATGAGCGCAACCAATGCCAGCGGGGGCTACCGCATGGGGCCTATCTTCGGAGGAATGCTGCTGTCAGGACAAAAACTGGCCGCGCAAATCAGCAGTGAACTG
>JAAZIY010000189.1 GCA_012800625.1 Lentisphaerota bacterium | reverse complement strand
CTCGGCGATAAAATTGCCCTCGCCTTTTTGCGCGGCGATATGCCGGTACAGCCTGCCGGCCTCCTGCACCGCCAGCAAGTATTTGCCGGCAATGGCCTCGGCCTCCTCGGAACTGGCGCACAGCCCCTCCTCGACACCCTCTATATCGAGCCGCTGCCCAATCAGGTCCTGATGCCTTTGCAGGAAATCCCGTATGGCCTGCGGCTCTGCCGCCTTGCCGCTGAAGTCGGCCACATCCAGGGTGAAAAAATCACAGGCTTCGATAAACTGCTCGACGTTGCTCATATTGATGTGGTCGGCGTCAACGTGGTATTCGCCGGTAAAAGCGTAGTCGCGGATGGCTTCTTCCACCGCCGCGCGCTGCTCGAGCGGGCCGGTGCCGATAATCGAGTGTTCCCGATTTGACTTGTTCCAAACCGGAACCACACAGAGCGCCAGGCTACGGGCCTCAATAATAGCTGACAACTGCGCCCTGGCCTGCATGCCAAAACGGTCGCCAACACCGATGCTGTACTTGGATAACTGCATTGTACTAACCTCCAAAAAAAAAGACTCCAAAAAAAATAAAACGAACAAGACATTATGTCAGAGGATGCGTTGTCAAGCCCAAAGCAAAGCTAAAAAACTTCCTGCGTACTCGTGTCCAAATGCCTGCCAGAGCCAGTTTATTTGACGCGCTGCACCTAAGCGTCCAAAGTGCTTTCGCTTGCCTTGCCCTCATGCAGCCTGATGCAGAGCTGGCTGCGGGCGGCGACACTGCGGTCATGGGTCACCATGATGATGCTGCATTTCTGCTCGCGCTGCAGCTGAGCCAGGATATCAAGGATTTCAGTGGCCGCCTCCTGGTCCAGATTGCCGGTAGGCTCATCGGCCAGGATGATCTCCGGCTGATTGATAAGCGCCCTGGCGACGGCGACACGCTGCTGCTCGCCGCCGGACAGCTCCCTGGGGCGGTGTTCCAGGCGCTTTGCCAGGCCGAATTCGTCAAGCAGGCGTTTGGCGCGCTCAAAGGCCTGGCCGCGAGAGCTGCGCAGTTGCAAGGCAGGCAGGGCGGCATTCTCCAGGGCGCTAAGCTCCGGAAAAAGATGATAGGACTGGAAAACAAAGCCGATCTTGTGGCGTCGCAGAGCACTGAGCCGGGCGGCCGAGCTGCTGCCCAGGTCCTCGTCTTCGAGCAAAATCTTTCCAGAGCTGGGCTGGTCCAGTCCGCCTAGCAGCTGCAACAGCGTCGTCTTGCCGGAGCCGGAGGCGCCCAGCAAAGCGGTCCAGCAGCCGCGCGGCAATTCCAGGTTAATGCCGCGCAGCACCTCTATGCGCCCCTCTTCCAGGCGAAAATCCTTGTGCAGGTCAATCAGCTCATATAAATTTGCGTTCTTCATGCAACTCGCTGTGCCTTCGTGTGTCTTGGTGTCCAAAAAGGCTGTGGGATTCCTGGGAGCGCTGTTTTAGGCGATGTATGCAGTACAGCCTTTAGGCTGCTCCCCGCTCCCGTTCCCGCTCCCTGCTGTGCTACGGATTTGTGGCGCCCTTTCAGGGCGCCGGATTCGGGGGGGCTTTTACCCAGGGTGGCGCTCGGCCTGCGGCCTCGCTTACCCTGGGCTATCTTAGGTTGCCCCTTCAGGGCAGCAAATGGATTTAATCGCAGAGAAAAATTAGAGTTTCTTCCAAAAATTGCGTTTTTCAGGAGAATTTTGCTTTTGTGGTTAACTAACTCAGGGTCAATATTACTGGCAAAATCAGAATCATCTGATGAATTTTATCGCAGAAACAAACCGTTTTGTCATTAATGCAAAAGAACCATAAAACTGCGCATCTACTTGCGCCGTAGGCGCATAACCATGCTTAACCCCAGGCTT
>JAAZIY010000188.1 GCA_012800625.1 Lentisphaerota bacterium | reverse complement strand
GTCGGCGATATAGAGCAGCGGCACCTGTGCGAAGGCCTCCTGCAAGGCTTGGGTGTGCTCTGCAGGCACGCGCCAGCCACTGTGGCTGATGCCGTCCTCGGCGCAGAAGTCAAAAAGCGGCTCGCTTTGCATGCTTAAATTGACTATTTCGTCTATGCTGGCGCTGTCCTTGTAGGTCAGGAAGACCGCTCCGGTCTGGGCGCGTATGCTGCTGATATGCCGCGTGCGGTCGTCCTCTTTTTCCTGGCGGGTGCGCTCGTGTTTGCGTACGATGTCCTGGTCATAGTCCTGCACCGAGGCGGCGGCGACCAGGCCGGTCTGACGGCGACCCTGCATGAGCAGGGAATAGACGTAGAAAGCCGGGGCGCTGTCCTGGCGCAGGTGCTCGCGACGGAACTCGCCCCAGTTGGCCGCGGCACGCTCGTAGACCTGCGCGTCGTAGGCCTCGACGCTATCGGGCAGCTCGATCTCGGAGCGGGTCACACGCAGGAAACTGAGCGGGTTGGAGCCGGCCATGGCGGCGGCCTCCTGGCGGTTCATAACGTCGTAGGGCAGGGTGGCGATGCGCTCAGCCAACTGAGCCGGAGCAAGCCAGGCGGAAAAAGGGAAAACTTGAGCCATGAGGGTTCCTTGAGGGGGACAGGGGGAATCGGACGAATCGGACGTATCGGACGAATCATTTTATCGGACGAATCGGACGTATCGGACGTATCATTTTATCGGGCGTATCGGGCAGCTAGGATTTTTTTTGGCGCAGATAGGCGCAGGTTTGCGCGAATGCTTTTTCGGCGGCGCTGCGTTTCAGCTCTTTGAGCTGTTCTTGGCGCTCGATTAATTTACGCATGTCGTTTTCATAGCATGCTGCGCTGGGGCTTTGGCTGAATTTGAAGACATCGGCGATGTCAGCGGGCGTGTTAAGCTCTTCGCAGACTGCGTAGCAGCGTCCCCAGTATTCGGCGGCCTCCTGCCATTCGCCTTCCTGGGCGAATTTTTCGGCTCTCTGAGCCAGGAACAGTGGGAAGTACTGCAATTGGTAGAGCAGTTTGACGGCGAAGCTGTACAGGCTGTCTTTGCGCGCGAAATCGAGCATCTCGCCGCTGCTCCAGACGCGGTCATTCAGCAGGCTGGGGGGGGCTTCGGGCACGGTGAGTTCCATGCGGTCATAGGCCTCGATGCTGCGTTTGCGGTGCACATCCTCGAAGAGGTGAGACTGTTCGATGGCGAATTTTCGGCTGTAGAACTCGTTAAGTTCGAGCAGCTCGGTCACGCCAGGCCCCTTGAGGTTGAAAAAAATCCGCAGGTGTGCCAGGCGTTCGATCTCCTTCACAGTGATGACCTGTTCGAGTTCATTTTGCCTATAGAGATACTTGGCGCTTTGCCGCAGCGGGGCGTTGGCGCCGGCCTCGGCATTATAGTCCGGATTGCTGATTTTCTGGATTTCGTCATGCCGTATCACTGAGCGCATGCTGCTGCGCTCGACCAATTCGCCGGCATTGTAGTCGGCGATGATGCCGCCATAGATAACGTAGTCGCGGCTGCTTTGCGGCTGGTTGTTTTCGGCTACTTTTAGCCAGGGCAGCAGGCCTTCGTTTTGTGTCAGGCCGCGCAGTACATTTTCCAGATCCCTGGCGTAGGTCATGCCCAGTCCGGGGCTGCCTGATGACATTTCATTAATGTGCAGCGCGCGTTGCAGGTTGTCCTTCACCAGGTTGCGTTTAGACTGTTCGGCGTAGGTCCGCATCTTGGGCAGTGCCAGGCGACATTCTTCCGGCAGGGCATGGTCGCCGCCGGCCAGTTCGCTCAGGCTTTGCAGCATCTTGCACAGGGTCAGGCTGATGCCATGCGTATTGGCGATATTGCTGGCATAGTCTATGGCGGCGAAATAATGCTTGAAGGCGGCTGGCAGCACAGAAATGAACTTGGTTTTTACCTCGTTTTGTATCTGTTCGGCATACAGCTCGGCATTGTCGCTGCGCAATTTGAAATATAGCCCTAGTTCGGCGCTGTCGGCATTGCTGAGCAGCGCGCGGACTTCCTGATAGCGCAGGGCTGCCTGCCAGAACTCGTTTTGCTCGGCCAGGCGGGCCAATTCCTCCTGCCAAAAACCGGCTCGCCATTTTGCCGCTTTGTCTAGCAGGCTTTGCAGGCGTTCCTTGTATTCGTTCAGGCTGGCTTTCAAGCGCTGGTCTTCCTGCCAGAGTTGCAGCTTTGCGCTGAATTCTCGTTCCAGGCTTTCCAGGGTATTCTGTGTTCTGGGCTGTTCTAAGCTGCTATTTGCCTCCAGCTCGGCACTCATGCTTTGCTCGGCTGCGGCCAGTGCCTGCTCCAGTATCCTGCCTGGCAGTTCGCGTCGTTCGCGTTCGAGGGCGGCCAAGGTCTTGGTGTCGCCAATCAGGCTGAGGCTGCTGTGGTCGGAGAGCAGACGGCTGGTTTCATCGAGCAGGTTAAGCGCCTTCAGGCCATTGCCTGACTTGAGCAGTGCATTGGCCTCGGCGCAGGAGTCCAGCAGTCTTCTTTTCAGGCTGACGGTGTCTTGAATGCGATCCAATTCCTGTAAAAGCTCCTGGCGCGGCAGTATGGGGCTGTCGGGCAGCTCGAGGCTGCGTTTGGCCAGCCAGGCGCTGAATTCGGCTTGGACGCTCTCCTGTCCCGGCCCGAAGAGCAGGTCGGTCTCTGCGTCTTCAGGCAGGATGCGCGGCGGCGTTTTCAGGGCGCTGCGCAATTTTTCCAGGAAGCTGAAAATCTCCTGCCAATTTTCAGTTTCAGCGAAGACCACCGGGTTAAAGCGCAGGCTGCCCTTGGCATCCAGGCGGGTAAAGTCTCCTCCCATGGCGGTGATGTTTTCGGCCAGTTGCAGTTTGCTTGCACTCAGCGCCTGATCTTGCAGCAGCGCTAGGTATTCCAGCAGGTTTTTATCTTTGCCGGAGTTACGGCGCAGTTCTATCTGCCAGCTGAGGTAGGCGTACTTGGTTTCAGCGCTCAGCTCTTCGGCGAAGCTGGCACTGTAGCCACCGTTATCTTTGTGCAGGCCGGGCGGCAGGCTAGGGCTGCTGCAGCCCGCAGACAGCAACAAAAACCCCAGGGCGCAGAGGCCGGGGAGCAGGGCGGCGCTGATATGGAAATAACGCTGAAAAAACATGGGCGGAGGCTGGAGAAGCCAAGAAAGGCACACGAAGGGGGGAGG
>JAAZIY010000187.1 GCA_012800625.1 Lentisphaerota bacterium | reverse complement strand
GAGCTGATTGCCCCGATCGCCATGGAAAAAGGCCTGCGCTTCGCCATCCGCGAAGGCGGCAGAACCGTTGGCGCCGGCAGAGTAGCGGACATCATCGAGGACTAAGAGCGCTTCGCAATTGCCATCAACCCCAGCCCGAGCCGGTGCATGGGGTTGATTTTTGCAGTGTGCGCACAGCAGAGCGTATGCGTTCGAGCGGCACTACTTGGCGCCTGGCAAGGCGCATATTGCAGCCCGAGTCTGCGATTTACCACAAAGCACTGAGGAGTGCCAGACATGCAAGAAATAATTATACTGGCTTGCACTGAATGCAAACAGCGCAACTACACAACCACCAAAAACAAGCGTAACACACCGGGCAGGCTCGAGAAGAAGAAATTCTGTCCCTTCGAGCGCAAGGCAACTCTGCACCGGGAAACCCGCTGATTCTCCCTTTCTAGAATTATGGTGTAGTCAATCATACGCAGGTGAGTAGCTCAATTGGTAGAGCAGCGGTCTCCAAAACCGCAGGTCGCAGGTTCGATCCCTGTCTCACCTGCCATTTTAATAATATTTAGGCTGAACAGCTAGTGCGCAGGCATTAAAATGAAGAATCCGATCAAGGCGATTAGCACTCTTTATAAAGAGACCATGTCCGAGATGCGCAAATGCACTTGGCCTAACCGCAGCGAGTTATACGAATCCACCATTTTGGTGGTCTCTTCGCTGATTGTGCTCAGCGTAGTGGTTACGGTGGCTGACAAGCTGCTGCTTTTCTGTGTACGCATGATCACCGGTGTATGAGCCTGAGCCGGTTCAGGCCATGCCTATAGGCGGAAAAATTGTTTAGGAGATTCCATGCAAGAGCATGATGCGTCACAATGGTTTGTTATGCAGGTCATGTCCGGCCAGGAGAGCAAAGTCGAGAAGGCTCTGCTGCAACTCAAGGAGCGCGCTATAACTGAGGCCGAGCAGGCCGCCGCCGAGCGCATCATCGATGTGCGCGTGCCTGTCGAGCGCGTCGTCTACGAGCGCAAAAGCGGCACTGCCAAGCAGGAGCGCGAGCGCAAGCTGTACCCCGGCTATGTCTTTGCAAAATTGGCCCTCTATAACCCGGACCACAGTATAGACCCGCTGCTGTGGACGCAGATACGCGACATTAACGGCATGATTGGCTTTATTGGCGGCGACGACCCCGTGCCTATCACTGAGGAAGAGGTGGCCGCCATGGAGAAGCAGGACGAGGAGAAGGACGCGCCCGCCAAGCCGCTGCGCGAGTTCGTTATCGGCGAGACCATAGTGATGCGCGAAGGCGCTTTCGAGAATATTCAGGGCACGGTGCTGAAGATAGACAATCTCAAGCAGGTGCTCAATGTATCTGTCAATATGTTTGGCAGCTCGACTGTAGTCGAGGTAGGTTTTGGGCAGGTTGACCGTTTCGATTAGGAAGCGGTCAATGAAAAAATCAAGCAGTCATAGTTCTGGGAGAGCACCTGCCGGTTCTGACCAAACTATGCAAAAGAGGATACTATGGCCAAAAAAATCATAGGAGTAGTGCGATTGCAGATTGCTGCTGGCGCCGCCAATCCCGCCCCTCCGGTGGGACCCAGTCTGGGACAGGCCGGCGTCAACATCATGGAGTTCTGCAAGCAGTTCAATGCTGCTACCCAGGCCCAGGCCGGGATGATCATCCCGGTTGTGATTACCGTCTACCAAGACCGGTCCTTCACCTTTATCACCAAGTCGCCGCCTGCCGCGGTGCTGCTGAAAAAGGCCGCTGGCCTGGCCTCCGGGGCCAATAACCCCGGCAAGGAGAAAGTTGGCAAGGTCAGCCGCAAGGACCTCGAGGAGATCGCCGAGATCAAGAAGGCCGACCTGAGTGCCAGGGATCTGGACGCCGCCGTAAAGATCATTGCCGGTACCGCACGCAGCATGGGAATCGAGGTGAGCAATGAAGCGTAGTAAACTTTACAGAGCCAGGGCCGGGCTGTTTGACCGCCAGACCTACTATGAGCTGGAGAAAGCCGTCGAGCTGCTCAAGCAGATGCCGCCCTTGAAATTTGACGAGACCGTAGACCTGGCCTTTCGGCTAGGCATTAATCCGCGCCAGGCCGACCAGATCGTGCGCGGCGCCATGGTCTTGCCCCGCGGCATAGGCAAGGAGCAGAAGGTGGTGGTCATCGCTGACGGCGAGGCCGCAGAGGCCGCCAAGGCCGCCGGAGCCGACGAGGTGGGCTACGAGGAACTGATTCAGAAGGTTCGCGAGGGCTGGCTGGAGTTCGATGTCATGATTGCGACTCCTGCGGCCATGAAAGAGGTGCGCACACTGGGACGTGTCCTGGGACCGCGCGGCCTCATGCCCAACCCGAAAACCGGGACGGTGACTGATGACACCGGCACTGCGGTTGCCGAGGCCAAGGCGGGCAGGGTCGAGTACCGTAACGACCGCGCTGGCTGCGTTATGATGCCGGTGGGCAAGCTCTCCTTCGAGGCGGAAGCCCTGCTGGAGAATATCCGCTTTGCGGTTTCCACCATACAACGTGCACGCCCCGCCAGCTCGAAGGGAACATACCTGCTTTCACTCACCCTGAGTTCGAGCATGAGCCCCGGCGTACGCATAGACCTCAAATTTGCGACAAAGGCACAATCATGAGATTAGAAAAGAAACAAATCGTTCAAGAGATCAAGTCATTGTTGCAAGACAAGCCTTTCATCTTGATCAGCTATCACGGTCTGAGCGCCGCTAGTTTAAATAGTTTCCGCACTCAACTGCAGGAGATTGACGCTCAGTGCCATATTGTACCCAACCGTCTTTTGCTGCATGCCGCCGGCGAGCTGGGCTTGCAGGAAGTCGCCGCCGCCGAATTGACAGGCGACAGTGCGCTTATCAGCGGGGACTGTGACCCGGTGAGCATGGCCAAAATCGTGCGCGAGTTCATTAAAGAGCAAAAAGACAAGATAGTCATTAAATGGGCCTATGTCGAGCAGACCCTTATTAGTGCCGATGAGACCGTGGCACTGGCAGAGCTTCCCCCGCGTGAAGTGCTGCTGGCTCAACTGCTCGGGTTGCTCGAGGCGCCCGCCTCGCAACTGGTGCGCGTGCTTAACGCCAAGGTCGCTAGTGTTGTTTATGTGTTAAATGCTTTCTTGCAAAAGAAAGAGCAAGCTGCTTAATCATTAAAGGAAACAGCCATGTCAGAAGAAAACAAAGTTGAATTGAATGCCCAAATGGAAGAATTCGTCTCTTATATCGAGGGATTGACCGTACTCGAGCTTTCCAGCCTGGTGAAGGCTCTGGAAGAGCGCCTGGGCGTAAGCGCCGCGGCACCAGCCGCAGTCGCAGTTGCCGGAGCCGGCGCCGCCGCGGCAGCCCCGGTCGAGGAGCAGACCGAGTTTGATGTTATCCTGGTCTCGGCCGGCGAGAAGAAGATCGCGGTCATTAAAGAAGTGCGTGCCATCACTAGCCTGGGCCTGAAAGAGGCCAAGGACCTGGTCACTGAAGCGCCGAAACCGGTGAAGACCGGCGTCAGCAAGGAAGAGGCCGAGGAAATCAAAGCCAAGCTCGAAGAGGCCGGAGCCAAAGTCGAACTGAAGTAAGAGTGTCTGTGGCGAAGGGCTTTGTGGGGGGGAGGACACGAAGTCACACTAAGGCACACCAAGGCACACCAAGGCACACTAAGGGCTGGCTGTGCTGTGTCATCCGCCGTCTGTGGTGATGGGCTTTGTGGGGGGGGACACGAAGTCACACGAAGGGACACGAAGTCACACGAAGACACATCGTCGTTGGCATGAGCTGCAAGGAAAGGCATATTCCTTGCGGCTTATGCGACGACTACATATCCTAGACGAAAAAACACAAGACTGGTTGGTTACGGTTTGTTTTGAATTTATTTGTCCAGCGGCAGTGAGACTTGCTAGACCGCCCCTGGACAAGCAAATTCAAGGCTCCGCGGCCCTCCCGTCTTTTTCTGTTTAAACTTCGCTTTTTTCCGCGGCCATATTTGCGCCTGCGCGCTCATTTTATCCATTTTTAACCGATGAGGCCATTGATGTCCAATACTGATCCTCAAGTCACCGCCTTTTGGCAGAGCTACCACGCCTATTATTTGGCCACGCCTTATACCTATCTCAACATGTCCTACGGCGGCGAGCCTAAGCCGACCAACGCCATCAGCATCTATTTTCGTCCCTGGGGTGCTGGTTTGGCCTATCTAGCGCATCAGACCACTGCTGGCGAGGCCGTGTTTTACATGCCTGGCTCCAGTGCCGAGGATGTCAAGCAGTGCCGTGAAATGGTAAAGTCGTTTTTCGGCGACGAAAAGGTAGCCGTACAAAAGACCAGTGCGGGTACCATGAAGGTAGTGCTGAAAAGCAAGCCCTTGAATCTGAGCGAAGACAGTTTTGAAGACAGTCTGGAGACGGTCGAGGATATCTTTGCCAAGCTGTTTAGACTCTATGAGTTCTCCGTGAAGCATTACCCGCTGGAATGCCTCGAGTTGCGCCCTGGCATGAAAAAGAAGGCCAGCGATGCGGTTGCCAGCGTGCAGGACGCCTCCGCCGCTGAGGATGATTTGAGCAAGAACCTGCCCGAAATCAAAACCCCGCCGCGCAAAAAGCAGTTTATCAACCCGCCGCCGCCGCCAAAACCGCGCGAGGTGCCTAAATTCAAGCGCCAAAACTACGGCCAGCTCGCAGACGCCATAGACATCCCGAATCTTATCGACATACAGCTTAGGTCATACGCAGATTTTCTGCAGCTTGATGTGCCCGCCGAAAAACGCCTGCCGCAGGGCTTGCAGGAGACCCTGCAGGAGATCTTCCCGGCCACGGATTCGATCGAGTCTATCTGCGGCCTGGAATTTGTCAGCTATGAGATAGAAAAGCCCAAGGTCGGCATCATTGAATGCCTGAAGGACGGCGGCACCTATCAAGGCAACCTGCAAGTGCGCTTCAGGTTGAAACGCTCCGCCAACATTCGTGAGATGCCTGAAGAAGTCGTTTCCCTGGGAGACATACCGCTGATGACCCCCTCCGGCTCCTTTGTGATTAACGGCGCCGAGCGTGTCATCGTCAGCCAGCTGCATCGCTCCCCCGGTATCTGTTTTGAAGAAAACCGCCATGCCAGCGGCAAGTATCTGTATTCTTTCAGGATCATCGCCGACCACGGCTCCTGGCTGGAGATACATTTTGATACCAACGACTTGATGCATATCTATTTGGACCGCAAACGCAGAAGGCGCAAATTCCTCATCAGCACATTTCTGCGCGCTTTTGGCTTTGAAAGCGACCGCGAGCTTCTTGATGCGGTATATGGGGTTGAAGAAAAAAGCGTGGCTCAGCTACTGCAGCTTGAAGACCCCTCGCACTATTATTGCGCCGAAACCATAGTCCATCCCAAGAACCCGGAAATCAACCTGGTGACCGCCCTCGAGTCGATCAACGAGGTGCTGCTTGCCGACCTGAAGGAGGCCGGCGTCAAGAAGCTGCCGGTAGTCGATACCCTCGAGGTAGGCGACTACTTTGTGCGCTGCGTTGACAAGGATGACACCGAGACCTGGCGCGAGGCGCAGCGCGATATTTTCTTGCGCATGCGCCCGCAGGACCATCGCTCCTGCACGGAGGCCAGCGCCAAGGCCCTCTTCCGCAGGCTGTTTGAAGACCCCCGCAGGTATAACCTGGGCAGCGTGGGGCGCTACAAGATAAATCAGCGCCTGGGCATAGACGTGGACCCCAGTGTGCGCGTGCTGACGCGCGACGACATTGCAGCCGCCACGCGTTATCTGATGGCTTTGCGCAACGGGCGCGGCAGCAAGGATGACATAGACCATTTGGGCAGGCGCCGCATTAGAACGGTTGGCGAGCTGGTGCAGAACCAGTGCCGCATAGGCCTGGTGCGCACCGCCAACCAGATTCGGGACCGGCTCAGCTCCCAGGAAAACCGGGATAAGGGCATAGCCAAACTGGTTAACCCCAAACCCTTTGCCAGCGTCATACGCGACTTTTTCGGACGCAACCAGCTCAGCCAGTTCATGGACCAGACCAATTGCCTCGCCGAGCTGACCAACAAGCGCCGTCTTAGCGCCCTGGGACCGGGCGGCCTCACCCGCGAGCGGGCCGGCTACGACGTGCGCGACGTGCACTCCAGCCATTATGGCAGGGTATGCCCCATCGAAACCCCGGAAGGCCCCAATATCGGGCTAATCTCCTCCCTGGCCTTGTATGGCAAGATTGACGAGTACGGCTTTATCGAGACCCCGTATTGCAAGATAGTCAAGGGCCGGGTCACCGACCAGATCATCTATCTGACTGCCGACAAGGAAGAGGAGTACATCATCGCGCAGGCCAATGCGCCCCGCGACGATAAGGGCAGCTTTATCAACGAGTACGTCTTGTCCAGATACCAGGGTGAGAACGGGCTGTTTAAGCGTGAGGACGTGCAGCTCATCGACGTCTCGCCCAAACAGCTCATCAGTGCCGCCGCCGGCCTTATTCCCTTCCTCGAGCATGACGACGCCAACCGCGCGCTGATGGGGGCCAATATGCAGCGCCAGGCAGTGCCCCTGCTGAAGGCCGAGGCCGCCCTGGTAGGCACCGGGCTGGAAAAAGTGGTGGCCCGCGACTCCAAGGCAATTGTCTGCGCAGTGGCCGACGGCATCGTCTTCTCGGCCAATGCCGAGCAGATCATCATCACCAAGGACGGCAAGCAGCCCGCCGACGATGCAAACGAGCAGGATTGCCAGCGTTATTATCTGTATAAGTTTCTGCGCTCCAATGCCTCCACTTTAATCAACCAGAGGCCCATAGTGCAGCGCGGCGACATAGTGCGCAAAGGTGACACCATAGCGGACGGCGCCTGCACCGACCGCGGCGAGATCGCCCTGGGGCGCAACGTCATGGTCGCCTTCATGCCCTGGCGGGGCTACAACTTCGAGGACGCCATCATCATCAGTGAAAGACTGGTGCAGGAGGATATCTATACCAGCGTGCACGTCAGCCTCGAAGAAGTCGTGGCGAGGGATACCAAACAGGGTCCCGAGGAGATCACCAGGGATATTCCCAATGTCGGCGAGGAGGCCTTGCGCAACCTTGACACCGAGGGGATCATCCGGGTCGGCTCCGAGGTGAAGGCCGGCGATATCCTGGTAGGCAAGATCACGCCTAAAAACGAGCCGGACCTCGCCCCTGAACAAAGACTGCTGAAGGCGATCTTCGGGGAAAAGGCCGCCGACGTCAAAGACAGCTCGCTGCTGCTGCCCTCCGGCAGCTCCGGCATTGTTATGGAGGTGCGCCCGGAACGCAAGTTCGACCCCACCAAGCAGAAGATGAGCAAGACTGAGTTCAAGCAGAAACGCAAGGAAACCGAGAACAAGTACAACTCGGAGCTGGCCGGCATTATCGATGACATGGTGAAGCTGCTCGGCGAACAACTGCTGGGCGAAAAATTGCAGACCCCAATTCAGATCATGGCCGACGACGAGATCGAGGAGCTAATCCCGGCCAACCGCAAAATCACGAAGATGATGCTTACCAAGCTGGCCAACAACCATGATAACTTCCGCATGAAGGACTGCGAGGAGAAAAACCGCATCGAGGACGTCATCAAGAATTTCCGCGGCAGGCTGCGCGACAACGAGCAGTGCCGCCAGGAGGCACTCGAGCTGCTCGAGAAAAACGAGGGGCAGGAGCCTGGCAAGATATCCTCTGTGAAGGTGTATATCGCCAGTAAAAGACGCATCGCAGTGGGAGACAAGATGGCCGGACGTCACGGCAACAAGGGCATAGTCGCCAAGATCGTGCCCATCGCCGACCTGCCTTTCATGGCGGACGGCACACCGGTGGACATCATACTCAACCCGCTGGGCGTGCCCTCGCGCATGAACGTCGGCCAGGTCTTCGAGACGCATGCCGGCTGGGCCGCCAAAATCCTCGGCAAGCATCTGGCCTCCCCGGTCTTCGACGGTATGCACGAGGATACCATTATCAAGCTGCTCCAAGAGGCGCGGGCAGTGAAAGTGAAAGAGATGGGCTGGCGCCTGCAGAAGGACGGCAGGGTCTTAGACCGGCATGGCCGCGACCGTAGCGACTGCTTCGTTGGAGACGACGGCAAAACCGTGCTGTATGACGGCTGCAGCGGCGAGCCTTTCGACCAGCGCATCGTCGTCGGGCAAATCTACATGCTCAAGCTGGATCACCTGGTGGCCAATAAGATACACGCGCGCGCCGTGGGCCCCTACTCGCTGGTCACGCAGCAGCCCCTGGGCGGCAAGGCGCAGCACGGCGGACAGCGCTTCGGCGAAATGGAGGTCTGGGCCTTGGAGGCCTACGGCGCAGCCTATACGCTGCAGGAAATGCTCACCGTGAAAAGCGATGATGTGCCCGGCAGAACCAAAATCTACGATTCCATTATGCAGGGCAAGAATGAACTGGAGGCCGGCACGCCGGAGTCCTTTAATGTGCTTATGCAGGAAATGAAGGGACTCTGCCTGGACATCAAGATACGCAGAAGCAAAAACATCATCGCCTAAGGCCAGGCTCAAAGCGCCCTGGCGCCAATCCCGACCAATACTGGAAAATTGATATAATTTACGGAGGGTTACTTCCTTGACTAGCACACTGAACAAACTGATCGGCCTGGAAGGCATGAACGAGAGCAATTGCGTCAGCATTGGCCTCGCCTCGCCGGACAGCATACGCTCCTGGAGTTTTGGCGAGGTGAAAACCCCGGAGACCATCAACTACCGCTCCTACAAGCCGGAAAAGGGCGGCCTTTTCTGCGAGCGCATCTTCGGCCCGCAGCACGACTGGGAGTGCAGCTGCGGTAAATACAAGCAGGGCGCCAAACACAAGGGCATAGTATGCGACCGCTGCGGCGTGGAGGTGACCAACTCGAGGGTGAGGCGCGAGCGCATGGGGCATATCGAGCTGGCCGTGCCGGTCTCCCATGTCTGGTTCTATAAATGCGCCCCCAGCCGCATGGGACTGCTGCTGGACATGACACAGAAGGCACTCGAACAGGTGCTCTACTATGAGGCCTGGATAGTCATAGACCCGGGCGATACCAGCCTTAAGGAAAAAGAACTGCTCAGTGACAAGGAGCTAGAGGAGAACCGCCAAGTCTTCGGAGACTCCTTCAGGGTGGGCATAGGAGCGGAGGCAATCGAGGAGCTTTTGGGCAAAATGGACCTGGAAGGGCTGCTTATCGAGCTTAACGAACAGTTGGTAACCAGTAAAAGCAAGGCTCTGCGCAAGCGCACCGCCAAAAGAGTGCGCCTGCTCGAGGGCTTTAGCGAAAATAAAATGGACCCGCGCTGGATGATCCTGCATGTGCTGCCAGTGCTGCCGCCCGACCTCAGACCCCTGGTCCCCATAGAGGGCGGGCGTTTTGCCACCTCTGACCTGAATGACCTTTACCGCCGCGTCATCAATCGCAACAACCGCCTGCGCAACCTGCTGGCTATACACACTCCGGAAGTCATCATACGCAACGAGAAACGCATGCTGCAGGAGGCGGTGGACGCCTTGCTGGACAACGGCAGGCATGGCCGCGCCGTCACCGGCACTGGCAACCGTCCGCTTAAGTCGCTGGCCGACATGCTGAAGGGCAAGCAAGGCCGCTTCCGCCAGAACCTGCTGGGCAAGCGCGTTGACTACTCCGGGCGTTCGGTCATCGTGGTGGGTCCGGAGCTGAAGATCAATCAGTGCGGCCTCCCCAAGGAGATGGCTCTGGTGCTTTTCGAGCCTTTTATTATCCGTCGCCTGAAGGAGCAGGGCTACGTCTACACGGTCCGAAACGCCAAGAAATGGATCGAGCAGAGGCGCCGCGAGGTCTGGGACATTCTCGACGAGGTCAGCAAGGGGCACCCCATACTGCTCAACCGCGCGCCCACTCTGCATCGCCTCAGCATCCAGGCTTTTGACCCGGTGCTTATCGAGGGTCAGGCCATACGCCTGCACCCCCTGGTCTGCGCCGCCTTCAACGCCGACTTTGACGGTGACCAGATGGCCGTGCACGTGCCCCTGTCCAACGAGGCTCAGCTGGAGGCCAAGCTGATTATGCTGGCCCCCAACAATATCTTCTCGCCGGCCAGCGGGCGTCCGGTGACCACACCCAGCCAGGACATCACCCTGGGGGTCTATTACCTCTGTTACGAGAGCAAGTCTAGAAAGGAGCGCTTCCTGCAGGCCGGCCCTCGGGGGCAGCGCTGGTTCAACAACTACTTCGAGGTCTTGCAGGCTCTGGAAAACAAGGTTATCCACATACACGACTTCTTCCACCTGCGTAACCCCTACTTTGAGAGCGAGGCGCCCTGGTCCAAGGCCTATAAGGACGAGCGCTTGCTGGTCACCACCGCCGGCAGATGCATCTTTCATGAAATCTGGCCGGAGATGATGGGCTTCTGGAACGCCAGCGCCAGCAAGAAGGAGCTGGGTCGCATGATCAAGGACTGCTATGAGACCGCCGGGCGCGAGGCGCTAATCGGTGTGCTCGACAAGCTGAAGGACCTGGGCTACGAGTATGCCACCAAGGCCGGATTCTCCATCGGCATCCAAGACATGATCGTGCCCCGAGAGAAGCCCGAGCGCATCGCCGCGGCGCAGGACGAGATCGCCACTATCCGCGAACAGCACCGGGTCGGAGCGATCACCGAAAAGGAACGCTACAGCAAATGCATCGACGTCTGGACCGAGACCAGCAATATGCTGGCCTTGAGCCTGGCCGGCACGCTGGAGAATAATGACGGGCGCAGCGAGATCAACCCTATCTGGGCCATGCTCGACTCCGGCGCGCGCGGCAGCCGCGACCAGATACGCCAGCTGGGCGGCATGCGCGGCCTGATGGCCAAACCCTCCGGCGAGATCATTGAAAACCCGATTATCTCCAATTTCCGCGAAGGCCTCACTGTCCTCGAATACTTTATCAGCACACACGGTGCGCGTAAAGGCTTGGCTGACACCGCCCTGAAGACCGCTGACTCCGGTTATATGACCCGCCGCCTGGTCGATGTGGCCCACGACGTTATCTGCGTCGAGCAGGACTGCGGTACCACTAACGGCATCTGGGTGCGCGCCCTGCGCGAAGGCAACAAGGACACAGTGCCGCTGGATGAGCGCATCGCCGGCAGGGTGAGCGTCAACGCCATCCTGGACCCGCGCAACGGCAAGGTGATTGTGGACGCCGACGAGGAGTTCAGCACCGAAAGCGCCCGCCGCATCGCCGGCATGGGCATAGACCGCGTGCATATACGCTCGGTGCTCACCTGTGAGAGCGAAGGCGGGGTCTGCTGTAAATGCTACGGACGCAACCTGGCCACCGGCGAGATGCCTGCCGAGGGCGACGCCCTGGGCATTATCGCGGCGCAGTCCATTGGCGAGCCGGGCACGCAGCTTACCATGCGTACCTTCCACTTTGGCGGTACCGCCACAGCCACCTTCAACCAAAAGTCGTACAAGGCCGGCCAGGAGGGCTATGTCAGCTACCAGGAGGCACACCCGGTGCCTACCGAAGACGGCAACCTGATCGTGCTCTCCACCAACGGTCGAGCCATTCTAAAGAACAAGGACGGACTCGAGCTGGAGTCATACGACTTGTATCAAGGCTCTATTCTCGAGAAGGACGAGGGCGAGCTGGTGAAGGTCGACGAGGAGTTTATCCATTGGGACCCCTACAATATCCCCATTATCAGCCATAACGCCGGTATCATTGAATATCGCGACCTTATCGAGGGCGTCACCATGAAGCGCGAGATCAACGCCGAAAGCGGCCAGGAGGAGATCATTGTGCTCGAGCACAGCGACGACTTGCTGCCTGCCCTGCTGGTCATGCCCGAGGACGCCGCCAAGGGTTCCGAGAAGGAGGCTTTGGACTATCACCGCCTGCAGGCCGACGCCCATATCGTGGTCGGCGAGGGCAGCAAGGTGAAAAGCGGCCAGATACTGGCCAAGACTCCGCGCCAGGCCTCGCGTACCAAGGACATCACCGGCGGTCTGCCGCGTGTGGCCGAGCTTTTCGAGGCGCGCCGCCCCAAAGAGGCCGCCGAGATCGCCAAGATCGACGGCATCGTGCGCATAGACCGGCGCAATAAAAGCAAGACCATGATCATTATCACCGACCTGGAAAATGGCTCCGAGGTGGACCATCAGATACCGCCGGGCAAGAATATCATCGTCTTTGACAACGACTACGTGCAAAAGGGTGCACCGCTTACCGACGGTGCCGCCGTGTTGCATGAGATGCTGGAGATTTGCGGTCCGCGCGAGCTGCAAGAGTACCTGGTGAACGAGGTGCAGCAGGTCTACCGCCTGCAAGGCGTCGAGATCAACGACAAGCACATCGAGATCATCGTGCGCCAGATGATGCGCCGCGTGCGCATCAGCAGCCCAGGTAACAGCCGCTTCCTCTACAATGAGGTGGTCGACAAGCGCGAGTACAACGAGGAAAACAAGCGCGTGCTCGACGAGGGCGGCGAGCCGGCCACCGCCGAGCAGATACTGCTGGGCATCACCAAGGCCAGCCTGGCCACCGATAGCTTTATCTCGGCGGCCTCATTCCAGGATACGACGCGCATACTTACCGAGGCCGCTACCCTGGGCAAGGTCGATAACCTGCACGGCTTTAAAGAGAATGTCATCATGGGACATCTCATACCGGCGGGTACCGGCTACCAGAAGGTGCAGAATGTTAAGCTCGAATACGCCGAGGGACTCGAGGAAAAAGAGGCAGCCTCAGACCTGCATGCCATGCTGGACCTGTAATAGCAACTAAAGACGCAAATAAAAAAGCCCGCCGGCACAAAACCGGCGGGCTTTTTTGTGGGACGGTGGGACCTGTGGGACGACGAATCGGACGAATCGGACGAATCATGGGACGAATCGGACGAATCGGACTTATCGGGGTGGCCCAAGCGGCTCAGAGTATGTTTGCGGACCTGCCCCAGTCGTAGGCTTCTTCCTTGATTTGCTGCAGGCCGGGCATGGGCCAGAAGCGCAGCTCCTCGCCGCGCCCGAGAAACAGGCCCTGGTCAATCAGCCCGTAAGGGCAGCGGTTGAAGTAGGTGCGGTCCACGATCTTGGTGTATTTGTCCGGCTCTTTCTGGATTTGCTCGAGGCAGTTAAGCAGATGCGGGATATGCTCGTTATAGACGCGTCCGCCGTTGTCTTCGGCGCCCAGGTTTTTCAGGTCGGCGGGCAGCTTGAAGTCGCAGAAGAGCAGGCTGGGCACATTGGTTCTGGTGTCAGCGCTAGTCATATAGGCGGCGAAGTCTGCCGGTTTCAGGTTGCTGACCACCAGCGGCATAATGGGGCAAAGTTCCTTGTATAGCCCGTAGCCCTGCCAGTTGGGCAGCTGTTCGTCCTGCCACTGACCCTGTTCGAGTTCGAGGCAGCGCCCGTCCCGTGTCGTCAGGTAGAGCGAGCCTAGGGCCGACAGCGGCATATTTTCCAGCACGCGGTAGATAGACAGGTAGAACGAGTGTTTGGGCTGCCCGTCATCCTGTTTGCAACAGTGCTTCTCGGCCTCCTTCCAGGCAAAAGGCCCGGCCTCGCCGGTAAGCCGGATGAAAATCAGAGCCTCGGCGGAGCCTTTGCGCGCGCCTATCGCCATATAGGAGGCAAAGGCCGCCGGTTCGAGCTGGGAGGCGATCAAGGCCTCCATGGGAAAAACGCTGAGATAATAATTGCGCTGCATAATCGCCTCCTTGGCTTGAGTGTTTAAGTGCATATGAGCAATGAAAAGCATTATGCCGCCCTGGTGTCAGCCTCAGTCCATCATGCTGTTTATCCAGGCGTAGAGATTGTACTTGTTGAAGATAGCCACCGAGATCAGCGAGATCACCGCCATGATCTTGATGAGTATGTCCAGCGATGGGCCAACGGTGTC
>JAAZIY010000186.1 GCA_012800625.1 Lentisphaerota bacterium | reverse complement strand
GCCTCGCTTACCCTGGGCTGTATTAGGTTGCCCCTTCGGGGCACCAAATGGACTGAATCCCAGAGAAGAATTAGAATTTCTTCCAAAAGCTGCGTTTTTCAGGAAAATTTTACTTTTGTGGTTAATCAACCAGGGTCAATCCTGTCGGCAACATCAAAATCATCAGATAAATTGTGCTGTAAAAACGAACCGTTTTGTCCTTTAGCGCAATTTGTTACAAAACATCGTATCTTCATGCGCCGTAGGCGCATAACCATGCTTAACCCCAGGCTTTAGCCTGGGGTGCAGGCAGCCATCAAAACCGGCGCCTCGTAGAGGCGCTACTATGCCCCCCCTTTTGGGACGGGGTCTATCTCAGTGCGCCTTAGTGTGACTTAGTGGTTAAAGGGCTTTTTGGGCGGGGCACTTAGAAGCTGTACCCTATGTTGAAATGGAACCTGCCGCCTTTGCCGTCAAGATAATCACCGTGCGTTTTGATCGGGTAGCCGTAGTCCAGCCTGATTGGCAGGGCGATAAATTGTATACCTACGCCTACGCTCATATTCAGCTCTCCCGGGTCGGCATCAAAGCTATCCCACCAGGTATTGCCAATGTCGGTGAACACGCTGACATACATGAACTTTTTCACCGGCTTGAAAATCTCGGCGGTACCCATGAGCATGGTCTGGCCGCCCACCGGGTTGTCGTTGTAGTTGCGCGGGCTGACGTCGCGGCGCTTGAAACCGCGTATGGTGCCGTAGCCGCCGCCAAAGTAGCGGTCGAAGATACGGATGTCGTCGCCGCTGATATGAGTAGCGGCCCAGCCGTCCAGCCCCAGCTTCAAGGTAAGGTCGCTAACCACGGGGAAGTACTTGTCGGCTCCGGCATGAAAGCGGGCGTAGTTGCTGTAGCTGCCCAGGGCGGCAGTGATAAGCTCGGACTCCAGGTTGATTCTCGAACCCCGGGTCGGGAAGCGGAAGCGGTCTCTGCTGTCCCGGCTCATGCGCAGGATAAAGCGGTTGGCAAAATGACTGCCCTTGTCGTCGTTAATATTGTAGTTTACCGCGTCCTTTCTGTAGTCGTAGTAGTCGTCAAATGGGGCATCATCCACGTTTGAGATGCGCACCTGCTCGACGCGCAGGCCCAGTCCCATGCGCCAGTACTCGATGTGGCGTGTGCCCGGCACTGCGAAGGCCAGCGGCCAGCTCAGCATCAGACCGCCGCCTATGTGGCGCTCGTCATAGTCATCCTCATAACGCGTGCTGACAAAAAAGTCGCTGCTCAATTCGAGATCGCGGTCAAACAAAGCCGGCTCGATAAGCGAGATGCTGATATTGTGCACCTCCGAGCCTACGCCGACATAGGTGCGAAAACGCTGACCGGCGCCTTTCGGCGGCCAGTTGAAGAGACGCTGCAAATCAAAGTTGGTCTCGGAGAACTCGAGGAAGCCCATCACCGAGTCTTCGCTGGAGAACCCGGCCCCCAGAGACACCGAGCCAGTGCGCTTCTCCTTCAGGTCAATGCGCAGGTCCTTCAGGTCCGGCGCGGTGGTCGGCACATGGAAGATCTCGACGCTTTCAAAGTAGTCCAGGTTTTGCAGGCGTTGTTTGGAGACACTGATTTTGCCCGCGTCGCTCAGGTCTCCGGGCTGTATGGCTAGCTCTCGCCGTATGACTTTGTCCTGGGTTATGTCGTTGCCCGCTATATGTATGTCCCTCACCCGCGAGGGCAGTCCCTCTTCGACGCGATACTCGATGTCAACGATCAGGTTTTCCCGGTCAAGCAGCTCGTTGGAGACGAATCTGAGGTCGATATATCCGAGCTGCTCATATTCCCTGCGCATATCCGCCAGGTCTTTGGCGGCTTTGGTTGAGCTGTAGGTCTCCCCGCTTTTGCTGCTGGTCTTGGCCAGCAGCTCTTCGGCGCTAAACAGCTTCTGCCCCAGAATCGTGAGCTTCCCTATGCTATAGGGCTTGCCCTCGCTGAGCTTGAACACCGGGCTGACCCAGTTTTCCTTTTCATTGTAACGCAGCTCTACATCCTCGACGGCAAAGGCCAGATAGCCTTTGGTGGCATAAAGCTCGCGCAGCTTGTCCTGGTCATATTGCAAAAGCTGCTCGTTGAAGTAGTTGCCGAAACGGAAGATATAGCGCCACCACTGGCGCTTGGTCATCAGCTCGTCGCGCAATTCAGCCTCGCTGAAAACCGTATTGCCTTCAAACTGCACCTTTTGCAGCTTGGCGCGCGGACGCTCGCTGATAACATAAATCAGCTTGGCGCTATCGCCCTCGACATTGTCTTGCAGACGATAAGTCACGCTGCTGCCGTAGTAGCCTGCGCCGCGGTATTTTTCAAAGATGGCACTGCGGTCGGCGGCCACCTTGGCGTCATCCAAGGGAATGTCGACCGGATGCTTTACCAGGCGCAGCAGCTTCTTGTCCGTGAAATGACTGTTGCCCTCGAGCAGTATCTCGCTGATGGTCTTTTTCGGGGTAACCACAAACAAGAGGTCCACGCTGCCGTCGCTAGCGCTAGTACTGCTGGTCTGAATGTCGCTGAAACTGCCAGTGCGATAAAGAGCGGCGATATCATCGGAGAGACGCGCCGGGGAAAACTCGAGGCCCTTGCGGGTCTGTATGGTAGAAAACACCAGCTCCTCCAAAGCCCCCAAAAGCACCTTGCCGCTGCTGACCTCCACCGAGATGCGCCCCACCGGAGCAGCGCACACCAGAAGAGCGAGAAAAAAGGCAAATACGGAAATCCCCGGCTTCCTCAGCATAAAAGCATTTTGCATTGTTGAACTCCCTCGCGAAGATTAATCAAAAAAAGACGACGGTAAACATGATAAGTTAATCAAGCATGACGAAACTGCAATCCAAACACGCTAAAATAGACTCAGTCCAAAAGTTAATTGAACACGAAGACGCACTAAAACACACGAAGGCACAGGTTGAAGAAACGAGATCGGAGCGCCAATTGGCAATGCAGCCGGCTTGTCCCAGGGTGGTGCTTATAACGGGGTCGGAGCGCCGGCATCCTTGC
>JAAZIY010000023.1 GCA_012800625.1 Lentisphaerota bacterium | reverse complement strand
CCCCCCCCGAATCCGGCGCCCTGTAGGGGCGCCACTAACGGCTTTTCGGCGTTATGACCTTTTTGGACGGAGTCCAAGTCCCACCAAGTCACACCAAATTTTCCAGCAATGACCTTCACCTTATCACCTGATGCCCACATCAGCTGGCCTTTAGGCTTCAGCAGCAGCGGGGTCTCTGCCGGCTTGAAATCCGGCGGCGCCCTTGACATGGCCTTGCTTTACTGCCACGTTCCCGCCGTGGCGGCGGCGGCTTTTACCAGCAATATGTTTGCGGCTGCTCCGGTGCAATGGAGCCGGCAGCTCATGTCGCAGGCCCAGAGCCTGCGCGCCGTCATCAGCAACAGCGGCAATGCCAACGCCTGCACCGGGGAGCGCGGTTTGCAGAACGCCCGCCGTATGGCCGAGCTTAGCGCCGAACTACTGGGCATTAAGCCGGAAGAGGTACTGGTTTGCTCCACCGGGCGCATCGGCGTGCCTTTGCCCATGACCAAAATCGAGCAGGGCATAGCCAAGGCGGCGGCGGCGCTCTCGCCGCAAGGCGGCGTCGAGGCCGCCCGCGCCATTATGACCACAGACACCCGCCCCAAATACCTGGGGCTTACCCTCGAGATAGGCGGTAAACAGCTGCGTCTGGCAGCCATGGTCAAGGGTGCCGGCATGATCGCCCCGCAGATGCGCAGCGCTCAGCCGCAGGCAACCATGCTGGCCTATGTGACCACTGACGCCAATATCGAAAAAGAGGCCTTCGGCAGCAGCCTGGAAAGCGCCATGCAGGCCTCCTTCAACCGCATCATCGTCGATGGCGATACCAGCACCAATGACAGCCTGATCGCTCTGGCCAGCGGACTGGCCGGCAATCCGCTAATTCGCAAGGACAGCCCGGATTGGCACTGCTTCAACCAGGCTCTCACATTCCTCTTGACCGGCCTGGCCAAGGAGCTGCTGCTCGATGGCGAGGGCGTGACACACTTCGTCGAGCTCCAGGTCTCAGGAACCAGAACCGAGGCCGAGGCCAGGCGCATCGCCGAGGCCATTGCGCGCTCGCCGCTCTGCAAGACCGCCTGGTTTGGCGGCGACCCCAACTGGGGCCGCATACTCTGCGCCGCCGGCTATAGCGGCGTAAGCTTCGACCCGAGCAAAGTGGACCTGGACTACGGCGAGCTGCCCATAGTGCGCCAGGGCATGGAGGCCGGCAGCTGCGAGGAAGAGCAGGCGAAGCTGCTCAAACAGCGCGATCTCGTGGTGAAATTGAAACTGGGCGAGGGACAGGCGGCTTTTACGCTGTGGACCTGCGACCTGAGCTATGATTATGTAAAAATCAACGCCGACTACCGTACCTGAAGGCAAATGCGGCGATTTACAAACCCGAGGATAGGGCAGGGCGACCCCGGCACGACAAAACACCGCCGCCCTGTCTGATTGCTTAACCCTGTTCATCACCTGCATAAGCTTATGGAACTCTGCATGCAAAACGGCGCCGTCCTGGCTCTGTGCCCCAATACCGCCTGGCAGAAAACCCTGCTTTTTGAAAAACTGCAGCCAAATGCGGTGAACCGGGCCGATGCCGTTAAACAGACCGGCGGCGGCAAAGGCGTTAATGTGCTGCGCGTGCTTAGAAGACTGGGAGTGCCGGCCAGCATCGCCGGATTCGTCGGGGGGGAGGGCGGCAGGCTCCTGCGCCAGGAGTTCGCCGCCTGCGGCGCCGGCGACCTCTGCCTCGATTCTAAAAACCCCACACGCTACTGCTACACCATCATTGACCAAGAACGCGGCGGAGCCACCGAGCTAATCGAGCCTTCACCGGAGATAATGCCTGAGGAGGCGCAGGCCTTACTGCAGCTTCTGCGCAGTCGCCTGCCGCAGTTTTCCGCCCTCTGCCTGGCCGGCAGCCTGCCGCCGGGTCTGGGGCCGGGATTCTACGGCGAAATCTGCGCTTTAGCTCGAAAACACGGCATACCGCTGCTGCTTGACGCCCATCAAAACATCGGGTCCAGCCTCGAGGCCGGGCTGAGCATGTTGAAGATCAACCGGCAAGAGCTTGCAAGCCTGACTGGCGAAGAAGACCCGGCCTTGGCCGCTGCCGCCCTGATGCGCAAATATCCGCTGGAATGGCTGGCCCTGACCGACGGCCCCGGCCTGGGCTGGCTCTTCAGCCGACAACAGACCTGGCAGCTGCAGCTGCCACAGTTGTCAAACATCGTTAGCCCCATAGGCGCCGGTGACTGCGCCGCCGCCATTCTGACTTGGCGGCTCTCGCAAAAAGCCACAACAACAGCTATGCCGCAGCATTTCGCCGAGGCTCTGGCCTGCGCCTCGGCTTCCTGCCTGAGCAGCGAGCCTTCGCTTTTCGAACCCAGCCAAGCCGAAAAAATCCTGGCCGACATCAACATCCGCCAGATCAGGCAATAGCCACAAACCTTAGTGTGTCTTTGTGTAACTTCGTGTCTCTTCGTGTCCTCCCCCATATTAGCGCTTTATTGGCTCTTTATGCCGCGGAGCGTAAGGTACACCATAGGCAACTTTGTTCCTCAGGCGGCCCGCCAGGGCCGCCTGAGGAACCTTAGTGTGTCTTTGTGTAACTTCGTGTCTCTTCGTGTCCTCCCCCCTCCCTTCCCCCCCCAGCAGATTTTCCACTGTGGATATTTGTAACGGCATCATGCATGTTTTCGGGCATCCGGAGCTGCCTTTGGACCTGGGTGCCTTCCCTGAGAACGCGCAATTGCAGACCAGCTGGCACTTTTGCACTTTGCTGCTGCGCCTGGGCATTCCCTGCATATATTATGGCTTAAGCGGGTCCTGTCCGCCCGCCGGGGTTGAATTTGTTAGCCTGGGCAAAGCTCTTTCACGCTGGCGCTACGGCAATGCCTGGCATCAGACCTACAGCCGGCGCTGCAGCCGAGCATTGAAAAAAAACCTCTGCGGCGATGAGCGCCCGCAGTGGTTGGCCTCGCTATACGGTGCGGCCCAAGCCGATATAGCGGCTTGCGGATTGCCGGTCATCGAGCCTATGCTGGGCTACGACCACTGCTGGGCGCCCTACCGCGTCTTTCCATCCTATGCTCACCAGCAAAGCATCTACAATTTACAACCGGAATTTACCAGTCAAAACCGCTACTTTGATACCGTCATCCCCCATTTTGTCGATCCGGCGGACTACCCGCTACAGGAGCAGAGCCGGGGCTACCTGCTTTACCTGGGGCGCGATGCCGCCGACAAAGGGGTGGATATAGCCAAGGAATGCGCCGAGGCCGCCGGCCTGCCGCTAAAGCTGGCGCATAAAGGCTACCACGGACGGGCAAAAGCAGAATTGAT
>JAAZIY010000185.1 GCA_012800625.1 Lentisphaerota bacterium | reverse complement strand
TGGCAATGCGCTAAAAGGCAGATGCCTGGTTACCGGGGAATTCGCCAGCCTGTCTCGTTTGGCCGGGGCAACACCGATACTGGGAAGTAAAAGCAATGCCTCGCTGATCGGATTTCAAAAAAACAGCGGTTATGATTCATACGGTAAAGAGCAGGGATATAACGCCCCCATAGCACAAACAACCGAATTCGCTTTAACCACGGCATTGAAATCTCTGCTAAGCAAGGATTCAAATCATTGCATGCTCATTGGCGGGCTTACTCTCCTGTTCTGGACCGCGGAGGACAAACCCGTTTTGACTGGTATGTTTCAGCAGCTCATTGGAAGCCATCAAAAAAAAGAAGAAAACCTGCAAGACCTGCGCGCCTTGTATGATTCAGTATTTACTGGAAAAATGCCCAAGGGTGAACTGGAGAACCGCTTCTACCTGCTGGGCATGGCACCCAATTCCGCCAGAATCAGCGTGGTACTTTGGAAAAATGGAAATGTAAAGCAGCTTGGGCTGGCCATCGAACAACACCTGAGGGACTTTGAAATATCCTGTGCAGATAAAGACAAGCACTTGGCATCCCCCAGCGCTTATGCTGTCTTCAGAGCCTTGGCCTTTGAAAATAAGCTGGATGGCCTACCGGATAATTTCAAAAGCGCATTTTTGCAGGCGGTTTTCCAAGGCTCGCAATACCCCAACGCGCTTTTGTCGCAGGCCATAACCCGCATCAGGGCAGACCGGAAATTCTTGATTTTGCGCCTGGCAGGCATCAAGGCTTATTTAAATAGACTGGCTCGTGTAACGCAAAGCAAACAAAAGGAGATCAGCATGGCATTAGACGTAAACAACCCTAGCCTGGGATATCAGTGCGGCAGACTTTTTGCCTGCCTGGAAAAAATCCAGAGCGACTCGAGCAAAAACCTCAATGCCGATATCCGTGACCGTTTCTATGGCGCTGCCTCAGCCACGCCAGTGACGGTTTTTGGCAGACTGCTGGCATTAAGCAAGCATCATCTGGCAAAGCTAAATCCCGGAACCGCTATCTTCTATGAGCAGCTCTGCGCTGAAATTGTCGCTCATCTAAATGATTTCCCAGCACATCTGAACCTGGCCGAGCAAGGGCGCTTTGCCATAGGCTACTACCATCAGCGACTGGACCTGTACACTGCACAAAAAGACAAGGAAAAAAACAGCGTTTTCTCTGACAAAAACCAGCAAAAGGAGCAAGCAGATGTCTAATCTTAGCAATCGGTATGAGTTCAAACTGTTCTTCGACGTGATTGACGGTAACCCCAATGGCGACCCGGATGCCGGCAACCTGCCTAGGGTGGATGCGGAAACCGGATTCGGACTGGTCAGCGATGTCTGCCTTAAACGCAAAATCCGTAATTACGTGGAACTCACCAGGCAGGGAGAACCCGGATATGAAATTTTTATTCAAGAGCGAGCCATCTTGAATCAGCGCATTGATGCCGCCTATGAGACTGAAGAGGTAAAGTCAGCCGAGGACAAAGACAAGGTCGAGACCGCACGCCAGCAAATGTGTAAGCGCTATTATGACATTCGCAGCTTTGGCGCCGTCCTGACCACAGGCAAGAATGCCGGACAAGTGCGTGGGCCGCTGCAAATGACGTTTGCGCGCTCCCTGGCGCCAATAGTGTCGCTGGAACACTCGATCACACGCATGGCGGTTACCACTGAAAAGGAGTCCGAAGAGCAAAAAGGAGGAAATCGAACCATGGCGCGTAAATTCACTGTGCCATATGGCTTGTATGCCACTCACGGCTTTATCTCGCCGCAACTGGCCGCAAATACCGGCTTCAATCAAAATGACTTGGAGCTGTTCTTCAACGCGCTGATAAATATGTTTGAATATGACCGCTCTGCCGCCAGAGGCCTGATGGCGACGCGTAGGTTGATTGTATTCAAGCATGATAGCGCCCTGGGCAACGCCCCGGCATGGAAGCTTTTTGACCTCGTAAAATGTAGACAGATCGATGAGGGCAAAGCGCCGCGCCGCTTTCAAGACTTTGAAATCAGCATAGACCAAGACAACTGCCCAGCTTCCGTTGAAATCATCGAAATGGTCTGACATGAATCCGGAGAATCACGGCTCCGCAATGAAGACTGCCCTAAGCGCTGAGAGAGACCGAACAGTGCCAAAAACAGTGAGGGTTTTTAGCGCTCAGGGCATATGGAGCATTTTGAGCTCCAAAAGATAAAGTGCAAAGCCTGGAGAGCGGGGGCTGTGGAGGGGCTTTGCTTGTGTTTCTTCACTGGTCTTTCATGGCTTTTCGCGCAGTGAAAATAAAGCAATGGCTGTATGCCTCGTGTGGAAGTCGGGAAAGAGACAACTTTGGAGTCGAAGGCAATGTCTTATGATGAGCATGAACTGTTGATGATATCATCTTTACAGCATTATATGTATTGCCCAAGACAATTTGCCCTAATACATCTGGAAGGGTATTGGAAGGATAATTTCTTCACTGCCCTGGGCAAGCAATTGCATGAAAGGGTGGACCTGCCGGGAAACCGGCGTGATAAAAACCGCCGCGTCGAATATGCCCTGCCTTTGTCAAGCAAAAAACATGGCATCTATGGCGTGGCTGACGCAGTCGAGTTCAGCGCAAAGAGCGTTGCCCCGGTGGAATATAAAAAAGGAGCCGCGCAAGCCCTACAGAGTGATAGCGTGCAGCTTTGCGCCCAGGTTTTTTGCCTCGAGGAAATGCTGGGATTGCATATCCCTAAAGCCTGGCTTTTTTACTTTGAAACCCGCTCCAGGATCGAAATAAACATAGATGAAAATCTGCGAAACTCGTGTGAAAAAACAATCCGAAAATGCCGAGAACTGATATTCCACGGCAAAACCCCGCTGTGTGAGTACTCCACCGCATGCCGGACCTGCTCGCTGCTGGAATACTGTATGCCACCCAAAAAAACACGCTCCTATGCCGCTGACTTTTTGGAGCTTTTACAATGAGAAAACTTCAGAATACTTTGTATATAACCACCCCGGGAAGCTATCTGTCACTGGATGGCAAAGCGCTGGTGATTTCTCAAAAAGAACAAGCGGATGTCAAGCTTCCCTGCCATAATCTGGCCGGCATCGTCTGTTTTGGCAGAGTATCCTGCTCGCCATATCTGATGCACTACTGTGCCGAACAAGATATCCTAATATCCTTTTTAGACGAGTTTGGCAGATTCCTTGCCCGCGTGCATGGGCCGGTCAGCGGTAATGTGTTTCTCCGGCGAGAACAGTATCGAATTGCAGACAGCCAGGAAAAATGCAAAGACCTTGCCGCCATGCTCGTGACTGGCAAAATCGCCAACCACAGGGCGGTGTTGAGACGCTTCCACAGAGACCAGGGAGTGATTTCAGCTAAAATGGAAAATGTGGAGGCGGCACTGAGCAACTATATGTTGGCAGTGCAAAAAGCTGACAGCGTGGACTCAATCCGCGGACTGGAAGGAAAGGCTGCTGACCTATATTTCTCGGTGTTTGATGAGCTAATTTTAGTGAAAGACCCAGAGTTTAGATTCTCGTTGCGCTCGCGAAGACCACCGCTAGACCGGGTCAATGCATTGCTTTCATTTATTTATACCTTGATCCTTCATGACACCATCGCAGGATTGGAGTGCGTGGGCTTGGACCCCGCCGTGGGATTCTTGCATAAGGAGCGTTCCGGAAGAGAAAGCCTGGCCCTGGACTTGATGGAAGAACTCCGACCATACCTGGGGGACAGGTTTATACTGTCATTAATCAATACCAAACGCATTAGCGCTAAAAATTTCAAGCTGCGTGAAAATGGGGCGGTCTACCTGGACTCCGATGCGCGGAAGGTCTTCCTGCAAGCCTGGCAACAAAGAAAGCTTGAAACCATAACACACCCGGTGCTGAAAGAAAAAATGCCGCTTGGGCTGATTTTTTTCGTGCAGGCCAGGCTTCTGGCCAAGTACATACGTGCTGAAATGGACTACTACTTGCCTTTTGTCTGGAAATGAATAATGAAAGTAATTGTCAGTTATGATGTCTCGGTGGTCTCCGCCAATGGACGGCGGCGCCTGCGGCGAGTGGCAAAAATTTGCATGAATCACGGGCTTCGAGTGCAAAATTCAGTTTTTGAATGCGAGCTGGACTGGTCGCAGTTAATCAGCATGAAGGCTAGCCTGCTCAAGGAAATCGACTTGAAGCATGACAGCCTGAGATTCTATAACCTGGGTAATAAATACAAGCAGAAAATAGAACACTATGGCGTAAAATCCACCCCGGACCTCAAAGAGGACGCCTTGATATATTAACTCGAGCAAAAGAGAATTCGAGCATTGATTGTCTCATAACATAAGCATCTCAAAATATTTAAAAAGTGTTTTAGGCTGAGTTTTCGCAGTGGCAAACTGCTTTTACTAAAAACCATTTCTGGTTTTTCCACTTTGACTACTTGTGTGTCGTCGCCGAGTTCATTTGACGGCTTTCTGCCGTTTTAATTTGACGGTTGGCTAATCGTATTATTATTCTCAGACAGGTTTTTTTCTTTTCTTTTTAAAAACTCCAAATAGCTGAGAGGATTGCTTCTCACTGTGAGAAAAGAATAAAGCAAGCGTAATATAAGCTTGGGACGCAATGGTTTTGACAGACAAAACGCACAACAAGTTTTTGTGTAATTAAATGCACCTGGGTGTTTTTGTAATAGTAAACGCAAATAAGGTAAAAAACACGTGCATTTAGTTTTACTACTTACAGGTATTTTTGAGGGTAAATAGCAAAAGTAAATGCACGTTTTGGCGTGAAACCTCTTCTTCCTCGTGTTTTTTCTTCTTTTTCTTCGCAAATTTTTCTTCCGACCCGTTTTTTACATCGAAAACATTTTTTCCCAAGCGGTGCCACGTGCGTTTACTTTTACAAAAAGCTAGATTTTAAACAGTTCTCTCCCGCGAGGCCACGAGTCCTTGTTTTTCGGACATGGTAAACGCGCCCC
>JAAZIY010000184.1 GCA_012800625.1 Lentisphaerota bacterium | reverse complement strand
TACTACTTTGCCTTTTTTTTTGCCAGAGCTGCAAATCTTCTTGGCTATAGTACTCCTGTAGGTGTCTGGTGATTCTTTCCTCTTCGCAGAAGACATGCCAGGTTTGCTTGTCAAAGTAGTTCCACAGCGCTGTGCAGGGTTGGTCGGCTGGTTCTAGCACAGCGCTGCCCCTAGGTATGATGCGAAGCTCTTCTACTTCCTGCTTTGATGAGCGCTGTTCCACCGGCGAGAAGAAGCGCATGCTGTCAATTTCGTTGCCCCAGAACTCCATTCTGACCGGCTCTCCATAGAGCGGGCTATAGAGGTCGAAGACGCCGCCGCGGCGGGCGAATTCGCCGCGGGCCTGCACTTCATACTCGTGGTCGTAGTCCAGCAAGGTAAGCTTTTCAGCGAGTTCTTCCGGGCCTATGTGCTGGCCTTTGCGCAGGGTGAAAACGCGTTTTTTGAAGCTTTCCGGCTCCAGGGTTTCCTGTAGAAGCACGCTGGCGCTGCTCAAGTATATGGCTTCTTCGCCCTCCAGTATGGAATGCAGGGCGGCGCAGCGGGCCGCCTCATTCTCAGGTATCCACTGTTGGCGAGTGGAAAGCAGTTCCGGTATGCTGACTATAGGGCGTTTTTCGCCGCAGAGCTGGGTCAAGGAGGCCAAGGAGTCGGCCAGGCGTTCCATACGCAGGCTGTCAGCCACCACTATGAGCACTGAGCCTTGGCGGTGTTTTAGGATGCGGGTGATGGCTGCCGGCAGCAGTGCGGCTGAGTCTAGTTGCGCCGTGAATGAGTCTTGCGGCAGACCGGCGGCTTTGAGCCAGTCGGATAGTTTATGTAGCCAGGTCATTTAGTGTGTGCCAGAAAAAAAAGTAAAAGTTTTGGACACGAAAATACAGAAAGTCACAGCAAATCGTCTTCTACCAGCTGTGCCTTGGCGAGATATAAGCGGTTTAACCGCGCATAGAGATCTTGTCCTCCTCGCTCAGTATTTTCTCAAACTCGGCTTTGTTCATGGACTTCATATATGCCTCGATGGCACTGATTTCTCCCTCTTTGAACATTTTCATCAGCGTATTGTCCATGCTCTGCATGCCAATGCCGCTGGACTGCTCGATAATGCTGCGTATATTGGCGATGGAGCCGTCCCTGATGGTGCCGGGTAGCGCGTCGGTGCGCAGCAGTATTTCGTGGCAGGCGATTCTTCCCTTGCCGCTGGCTTTGCGGCAGAGCAGCTGGGAGATAACCGAGTTGAGCGACTGCGCCAGCATGGCGCGGATTTGGTTTTGCTGGTCGGAGGGAAATGAGTCGATGATGCGGTCTATGGTCTTGGGCGCATTATTGGTGTGCAGCGTACCGAAGACCAGGATGCCCATGGTTGCGCAGGTCAGAGCCAGGCCTATGGTCTCCTGGTCGCGCAGCTCGCCGACCAGGATGATGTCTGGGTCAGCGCGCATAGCGCCTCGCAGTGCGGCGGCGAAGCTCTTGGTGTCTGGACCTACCTCGCGCTGTACGATGACCGACTGCTTGTTGGGGTGCACAAACTCGATGGGATCTTCGATAGTGATGATATGCTTGTGTTTCGTGTCGTTGATGTAGTCTATCATGGCAGCCAGAGTGGTGGACTTGCCGCTGCCGGTGGGGCCGGTGACCAGCACCAGGCCCTGCTCGTTGTCGCAGACCTGGCGCAGTATGGGCGGCAGGTCCAACTCCGCTATGGTCATGATCTTGGTGGGGATGACACGCATTACTGCGCCCGGGCCAAAGTAGTTATTCATGTAGTTGACGCGGAAGCGGGCCAGGCCGGGTATCTCGTAGGCATAGTCCATGTCCAGGTTCTCAATATACCAGTCCCAGCGCTGGCTGGGGGCGGCCTCCTGTAAGAGAGAACTCATCTCGTCGGGCTGTATGGGCGGATGCGGCAAAGCCATCAGATTGCCGTGCAGACGGATGCGCGGGGGCATGCGGGAGCAGAGATGCAGGTCGGAGCCGCCTAGCTCGATCATTTCGCGAAGTAAATCATCTAAACGTGACATCGAAAAACCTTGGATAGGGTGGCTTGGGGCGGAGGATTGCTTCAGTTTGCAGTGGCGAGGGCCAGGTTTTGCGCTCTAAAGAGTAAAGGTGGTCGGCAGGGTTTTGGACACGAAGACACACTAAGGGGGAGGGCACTAAGGGGCACGAAGAGACACTAAGGCACACTAAGGGCTTATGCGGCGCCTGCGGCGCCGCATAAGCCGCTTGCCCGTTTTGGTTTGTTGGGAAAAGAGAGCCGGACAAAGCAGAAAAACTCGATGGAATCGCATGAAAAACGCAAATTTTCCGCTGAAATTTTAATTTTTTCTTGAGAATCTGTCCATTTGGTGCCCCAAAGGGGCAACCTAATAAAGCCCAGGGTAAGCGAGGCTCCGTAGGAGCCGAGCGCCACCCTGGGTAATAGCCCCCCTGAATCCGGCGCCCTGTAAGGGCGCCACTAACGGCCTTTTGGCATTATGACCTTTTTGGACAGGGTCTAAGACACACAAAGACACACAAAGGCTTTTTTAGCCCTGGCTTGGATTAAAACCAGCCTTTTTTCTTGGGCGCGTTTTTTTGGGCCTCCTCGCCGAACCTTTGCGCCTCGGAGCTGCGCATTTGCCTGATCAGGTCTGGGGTTTTGATGAGCGGCAGGGTTTGCTCATAGCTGCGTTTGCCCTCCAGGTAGAGGTCATAAAAGCTTTGTTCCATTGTGCTCATGCCTATGTTACGGCTGGTTTGTATGCTCGAGGCTATCTGGAAGGTCTTGCCTTCGCGAATGAGGTTGGAGATGGCCAGGGTGCCCAGCAGTATCTCCGCCGCCATGACCACACCGCTCTTGTCGGCATTGGGTACCAACTGCTGGCAGATGACCGCCTTCAGACTCTCGGCTACCATCGAGCGTATCTGCGACTGCTGGTTGGGTGGGAAGACATCGAGCAGGCGGTCCATGGTGGCTGGAGCGCTGCTGGTGTGCAGTGTGCCGAAGACCAGGTGCCCGGTCTCTGAGGCGCGTATGGCCATCTCTACGGTAGTCAGGTCACGCAGCTCCCCGATGACAATCACGTCTGGATCTTCACGCAGCACGGCGCGGAGGGCATTATGGAAGCTTTTTGTGTGAGAGCCTAGCTCACGCTGAGTGATATTGCACTTGATGGGCTGGTGGATGATCTCGATGGGATCCTCGATGGTAACTATGTGATCCTCGCGGTTCTTGTTGATGAAATCAACCAGGGCGTTAAGTGTAGAGGACTTGCCGCTTCCCGCCGGCCCGGTAATAAGAATTATGCCCTGGTTGTGCGTGGTGAGCTTTTCGATGATCTCCGGCCGGCTGAAGCCCAACTCGCCAATGGTGGGTATCTTGGCGTCTATCACTCGGTAGGAGCCGGCTACACCCAGGCGCTGACGCATCAAGTTGATGCGGTAACGTTCTTTAGCTGTGACATTGTAGCTGTAGTCCAACTCGTTTTCGTTTTCAAAGTGGCTTCTTTGCTCCTCGTTGAGCGGAGCTAGGTTGAGGGCGGCAGCAGCCTTGGCGCTAATCACCTGCTGCCCGGGCAAGAGAGAGATATCCTTGAAGCGGCGTACGAATGGCACTGCGCCTGTGGAGATATGTATGTCGCTGCATTGCGTTGCCCGTCCTCGGCTGAGAAAGTCGTCAAGCAGCCTTCTGGCGCCGTCCTGGTCCAATTCCTCGGCCTCGGCCAACAGGGGCCAGCCCTGTTGCCAAAGCTCGCCCTCGCTGCTGGCGATGAATGGAGCTGGCGCTCGTCGCGCGGGTTCTTCAGGAGACTGCGCCGGTTCTACCGGCTCGTTTGGCGCAGTCTGGCTGCTTTCAAATACGCTAGTGGGCGGATAGCCCAGTATTTTGGCCTCCTCTTTTGCCATTTGAGCCAGGGTCTGCAGGCGCTCGGCGTCCTGGCAGATCTGGTTGTCGAGGATCACCTGCATAAAAAGCGCCAGCTCCGGCTCCATATCGGCTTCTTTAATGGCATCAAGCACCGCCAGGCAGGAGGCCGCGTCAAACAGATTCTCACTTACCGCATGGTGGCAAAACCAGTCGATTTCCTTATTAAGCATACCGTTGTTCATGGAGGCTCCCTGACAAAATGAGTAATCCGGCACAGTCTTAAAATTAATGCCGTTTTGGATTTATGCAACGGTTTTTGCACACGAAGACACACTAAGTAACACGAAGACACACTAAGTTTGTCAGCTTTGGCGCGGGTCTTAGTTTGGCTTCACTTGTAAAAAACGACGAATTATGATACAGATTATTTTTGTCTGTCATAAAAAAAGCTGTTTTTTATTTGCATTGCCATAATTAAGGGTATATGTTATCTGCAGTTGTTTTTGCAGGCCGGATGCCACCGTCCTAGAAATCAGGATATTAACGGAGAAAAGCCATGAAAAAGCCGTGTTTGTTTACCTTGATTGAACTACTGGTCGTCATTGCGATTATCGCCATCCTAGCGAGCATGCTTTTACCGGCTTTGAGCAAAGCCCGCGAGCGTGCCCAGACCATCACCTGCATGAACAACAAAAAGCAGCTTATTATGCCTGTGCACCAATATTGCGAAGACAATGATGGGGTATGGGCCAGCGATTCAGTGAACTCACGTTATACGAAGGCTACTCAAGAGCCTAAGTGGATGACGACCTTGGCCTATGGTGGCAACTACTTGCCCTTTGCCAGCAAAATTAGCCGCTGTCCTTCCTATGACCGAGAGCGCTGGGACGGCTCGCAAAATGACCGTTATTACTGCTATGGCTTCCGTGTGGGACACCCTTATGCCACTCCTGCCTACTGTCATACCAGGAAAACCGTGGATGGCAATAAGGCGCATATCATCTACACCACAAAAATTCGTTATCCGGCAAATTTCTTTTTCATTTCCGACAGCATCTCCTACACGCGCTTTCTCAACAATGCCGATGTACGCCAGACCTGCGATGCATACTGCTGCGATCGTCTTGAAGGAACCACCTGGTACTGCACCATATATGCCTACCATGACAATAAGCTCAGTTTTGCATACTGGGATGGGCATGCCAACGGAGCGGTGACCCCAGCTGAGTATGGCTATAACGCCAAGAAAGATGGGGCATTGAGTTCTGCCTATGCTTATATCACCAGAACGGGGACCCTTGTAAGAGCCCCAAATTAAACCATGCCGAAGCAACCATAACAAAAACAAAAGAAGAGCAAAATGCCGAACGTGAACCTGCTGGTTTTGATACTCTGTATCATGTGTCTGAACTTTTCTTCTTTCGCGCTGGGGTTAGGATTCAAGCTCGAACAGTTTGAGGAACGCACGCAAAGCGTGATTCTGGAAAACGATTTTGTCAGGATACGCATCAATGAGCGCGGCGGACGCATCAGCCAGTTTTATCTCAAAGAGGCCGACTATGATTTTTGCTCAGATGACGGGAGTGTTTTTTCCGGGCTGGGTAAAATCCGCGATGTTTATTACAACAATATAGAGACCCTCACCGGACGTCACCGTTTGGAGCTGGAGAGTTCCAGCCCTGAGCGGCTTACTGTGAAAGCCACTTATTTGGCGCATAGCGGTAATCTGGCCGGTCTGGAAATAAGCAGAAGCTATACATTGCGGGAGGACTCGACGTTTTTAGATTGCCGCATACTGCTGAAGTGTCTTGAACAAGAGAGCGAGCTGCAAATAAATCTGCACAGTCTTTTTCCAATTGACCCGGAAAACAACGAGGTATACCATTTTATTCCCAGCAAACGCGGGCTGGCCAGCTTTTCACAAAACCAGGCTCTGCTGCAAAAGATGAACTTGTGTATGGACCCGGCTCAGCCTTGGTGTGCATTTATTGACCGCAAGAAGCTCTGCGGCATGGCGCTGCTCGCCAAAAATCTGGAGCAGCTTGAGGGCATGTTCGTCTGGGCCTCTGCAAACAACTTTACGCTGGAGCTAAACTTCAATAATCTGAAATTGCGTCCGGTAGCCGCCGCCGACGAATGGGAGGCGGAATTTCGCCTGGCGCCGCTTCAAGGGCTGAGCCAGATTAATCAGCTGGGCAACAGCGGCGCATTTTCCTGGCAAAGCGACGGGGCTTTGCTCGAGGCTAAGTTCATGGCATTTACCTCGGGTTCGGCAAATTTTCGCGTCAGGCAAGCTGCTCACACGCTAGCCGAAGACCGATTCGACATGCAAAAACCTAATCAGGTGGCAAGCCTGCAATGGGAGTCTGGCAGGCAGGCGGAGGAATACCATTTGGAGTGGGATGCGCAGAGCTATGTCAGCACAGCGACCATGTCGCTGAAAAAAGAACAGGTTGAGTCGCCCAGTCTGCTGCAAAGCCTGCCGAAAAAAGAGCTGCACGGCCCCAGCGGCTTCTATTACTATTATCCGGAATTATGGCTGAGCCAGGAAGGGCAAACCAGCCTTGCCTTCGGGCTGCGCGGCGACTTCAGAAAACATCAGGATTTGCGCTTTGCCATAGACTTGCCGCCGGGTGTGCAGCTACCTTACTCGCGCGCTGAAATATTGGCTGAAAGCGAGCTCGAGCTTGAAGGCAAGCCATACCATCGGGTGGAAATACAGTCTTTTAGAAAAAACAGCTATACCAATGCCGTCATGTTGAATCTGCTGCTTGATTCTAAGTTTGAAGAAGGCAGCCGGCTTTTTATTCAGGCGCTTTGGAAAGACGGCTCTCAGGAGCCGCTGGCCATTAAGTTGCGCCAGGCTCCGCAGCTTCTAGAGATCGGCTCCGGGCTGCGGCACTTTAAAATCGGCATACACGACGATTTGCCCAGTGATTCCTGGCCGCCTTTCTCTCGCATCGGCATCAATGTCTTTATGCTAAGTTCCTGGGATGCCCCCTTGATGCTTTACGATTACAAGGGGAAGGGATATCTGCAAAAACAGGTGGACGACATCAAGGCTGCCGGCTTGTTTCCCATTTACGGGTATCCTAGCCCCTACAACCATATTGGGCGGGTGTTACAAAAGATGGAGCCTTACTATGGCGGTGCGGGCACTTTGTTTCATCCGGAAAAAAGCTACCAGCCCCTCGATTTGGAGCAGGCCAGGGCGGTCAATATACACGGCAAAAAGGTTAATATGCCCTGTCCCAGCTTTCATGGCCCTTTGCTGGCAAAGGCGGAGGACGCACTGAAAAGCATATTGGACTACGGCTTCGAGCATATGTGCTACGATGAGGAAATGTGGTCTTCAGGCAGCACGGTCTGCTATTGTGAAAAATGCCAAAAAGGCTTTGCCGACTATCTGCGCGCCCATTCTCCATCTCTGGCATATGTGGACCCTGCCCAGGCTACCTTGAACCCGGATAAGTATCCGCGGCAGCTTGATGCATGGTGGGAGTATAAGACCGATATGGTGGCGGAAATTTACCGCTCGCTGCGCAGGGTCATAGATACCTATGAAAACAAGGGCGGTGAAAAACGCCAGGTTTGGGTCTGGGTTGACTGCTCGGTTGGAGAAGGCCGCTACGGCGCAATCACCCAGCGCCTGACTGACTATGCGAAGCTGGGCAGATATGTTGATCTGTTGCTGCCTATGGTCTACAGCGCAAACGCCGAGGATGTGGCAAAGGTAATCGCCAACGGACGCAAGGCGCTGGAAGGCAGCAACGCGCATATCGCCGCCGGCCTGTCGCCTAACCGCAGCTATGAATACCACCGGGTGCTGTCCGGCAACCTGGCGCCGGAAGACGCCATGCGCCAACAATTGCTGGAAAGCTTTTTTAACGGTGCGCAGGCCGCAGTGGTATGGTCTTGGAAGGCGGCTCTGCGCGGGGCGCTGGACTATCACAAAATCAATCAGGCGGTCTATATGCTGCTGCCGGTGGAGGATATATTATACAAGGGCGAATTGGTGGAGGGGCTGGTGGAATGCGACAACCCCGAGATCAAACTCAGCGTGTGGCGCTATCAGGACAAGTTGGCTGTATTTCTGCGCAATTATGAGCCTGAGACGCTCAGAGCCAGGCTCAAACTGCCACAGTTCTATAGCAAACTGACCGACACATTGAGCAGAGAGAGCTTTTCTGCGTCAAACAATCTCGAGCTGGTCTTTCAAAAAGACCGTGTAAAGGTGTTTTTGGTCGAGTGAACGGCGCTGCCGCTCATGATGTCAAAGCGCCGGCGCTCTTACAAGGAGCTATTGATGCGAACCCGGTATTTGTCTTCCCTGCACAATTGGTTGAGCAGTATTGAGCCTTATCTTGGCGGCTCGCCCTTTGACGCGCAACACCTTGTTTATGGCACCGGCTATGACAGCTGGGGGGTGCAGACGCAGCAAAAGGCATTTGCCAGCTTTGCGGTCTGCGCGAAACTGAGCAGAAACCCGCAGGCATACTTGGACCGCGCCATTGCACTGCTGCGCTTTAATTTGGACAGCCATAAAAGCGGCAGATTCGCTTGCACTGACGGCAAAAAATGGGGACATACCTGGATCAGCGCCCTGGGCATAGAACGCATGATGCCAGCCTTGCAGGCCATATATGAGGAGCTGCCCGCAGCCTTGCAGGCACAACTGCGTGTCATGCTGATTTCGGAGGCAGACTGGCTCTTGCATAAACATGTCATCGTGGCCTCGGCAGTGGACGCAAGTAAGAACAAGCCCGAGAGCAATCTCTGGAACGGCGCGCTGCTGCACCGTGTCGCCATGATGTATGCGGATGCGGAGAATGCTGAGGCCTATCGGGAAAAAGGCACGCGTTACCTGTTGAACTCCATATCTGTGCCCTCGGACCGTGACTGTCAGAAGGTCTTCGCCGGCAAGACTGTCGCCGCCTGGCATATAGACGCCAACTTTCAGCCGAGCTATGGCCTGGTGCATCATGGTTATCTCAATGTGGGATATATGCTTATCTGCCTTTCGCAGATCGCGCTTTTGCACTTTTCCTGCAAAGCCGCGGGTAAAAAAGCCCCCGAAGAACTCTACTGGCACTGCGAGGAGCTCTGGGCCTTGGTCAGGAAGCTCTGCGCGCCGGACGGGCGGCTTCTGCGCATTGGCGGAGATACCCGGGTGCGGTATTGTTACTGTCAGGACTATGCCCTGCTAGCCTGGCTGCTGATGGCCGAAAAATATGAGGACCAGGAAAGCCGGCAATTCGAGGCCGGCTGGCTGGAATTGCTTCTGAAGGAACAGCGGCATAATGCCGACGGCTCTTATTTGGGCACTCGTCTGGCTCAGCTCAAAGAGCGCTCGCCCTTGTATTACACCCGCCTCGAGTCTGACCGAGCGCTATGCCTGGGCTTGGCGGCACTATGGCAGGACTACCTGCCGCAGCCTGAAGCTGAAGACGAGGAGGCTGAAACCGGGCAGTATGCCTGGCATGATGATTTCCACGGCGCGGCCTTCTTGCGTCAGGCAGGCACATTGCGCTCCTTTGTCTGGCGGGCGGCGCAAAGCCCGGTTGCGCTTTGCCTGCCCCTGGCCGACAGCTCCCTGGCGGAGTGGGGCTACAATTGTGCCTCCCAGATACTGGGGACCGGCCAGACGCATAGCTATAGGCTGCTGGAAAATCAAGTGCGGGATTTTCCGGGTGGCTTCATGAGCATGGGGAAATTCGAGACTGTCTCAGAAAAACAGCTGGCTGAGGGGCAGTCTGACGAAATTATCGCTCAAACTCAGATTGCCTGCATCGCCTTGCCGGATCAAAAAAGCATGCTGTTCATGCAATATGCCCAGACCCTGCAGCGCGTATACATCAAATATATCCGCGGCTTAATGCTGCAGTTGCCCAATGACCTTTTCAATGACTGGCAGCGGCACATCTACAGTCCGGGACAAAGCAGGCTTTTTAAAGGCATGCAGCCTCCATATGGCACTATTGATCTGCAAAGTAAGCTTATAAATATAGACGGCAGGCTGAATGTAGAGTTGCTTTATGGCGCTGATACATTGTTGCTTGAACGCGGCAGGCAGAGGCAGGTCTATATGAAAAACAAAGAGGCGGCGGGCGGCAACCTCTACTGTGAGCATATTTGCTCTAAATACAGCGATCGCCTACAATGTTTTGAAGGCGCTGCCTTGCTGCTTGATGAAGGCTTCGCCATACAAGCCGGGGCTATGCCGGTAAATAAACCCGCTACGATACAGCTGCAGGATGAATGCAGCCCGGCTTGCCGGCTCGCCGCTTTTCGCGCAGCCGACCAGGTGCTCTATGCCATGAGCGCAAATTTTTCCGAGCAGACAGGCAGAATCAAACTCAAGCCCAATGTAAGACTGACGGAAAACGGGGAGAAATTGCCTGGAGATACTATCGTCATGAAGGCAGGCACTTGCCGACTTTTTATCGTGACAGAAGCATGAGCCGGGGCTTAAGGCATGGAGGTAGTCCGCGAGTCCAGCTCAGTGTGGCCGGCAAATAAAGAGCGATAAGAGGCAAACCCGGGAAATCAGCGACGGAGATGAAGACAAACAATGAGTAAACGCACTTGTAATGTCGTATCCAGGAGAAATTGGCGTATAGACAGTGATTTCCCCGGAGGCAATATCATTGTTGATAAAATGGAGGATGACAAGGCCTACCTGCGCCCAGACCAGAGAGATAACCTCAGTGCCTGGTTCTACTGGTGTTTCAGGCTTCGAGAGGCAGCTGGAATGACGCTGCAATTTATCTTCAAGGAGGGCTTTGGCACCCATGCACAAGCCTTTGAGCCACTAGGGCACACGAAGGGGGAGGACACTAAGGGACACGAAGAGACACGAAGGCACACTAAGGGCTTGTGCGGCGCCGC
>JAAZIY010000183.1 GCA_012800625.1 Lentisphaerota bacterium | reverse complement strand
TTGGGGGCAGAGCCCCCAAAGCAAAACACAACTTGTGTGGTGCAAATTTCATAAGACAAGCATCATTTTCAGGTCCCAACTGCGAGACGCGACCAAAAAAATACCTGGTATGCCACACAAATAAAATGCTGTCGTTTTAGAAACGCGGTCAGAGCGCCAATAGGCTGGATGCTGGCGCTCCGACCTCGTTATAAGCACAACCCTGAAACAAGCCGACACCCAGCAAGTCTTAAAAACACAGAAACTCTATTCCTGCAATAGGTTTTTTATGGTTTTACTTAGTCACTGGTTTGTTTTTATCTTAGTTGGTTGTATGCCGGCAAGGATGCCGGCGCTCCGACCCCGCTACATCCGATCGATGCGTCCGATCGATATGTCCGATACGTCCGATGCGTCCGATTTATACGCCAGATCGCCACGCCCGACCCCGCCATGAGCGCCACCCTGGGCTATATCAGGTTGCCCCTTCGGGACACCAAGTGGACAGATTCTCAAGAAAAAAATTAAAATTTTAGCAGGAAAATTGTGTTTTCCATGCCATTTCATAGGGTTTTTCTGTTTTGCTGAGACAAAAAAAGGTTGTTCGAAATCTTGCAATTACAGTTTGCCTGCTTAATCAGCTTTCTTTTTTTGTGTCTTTTGTGCCTTTTGTGGTTAATGGGCTTTTTGGACGCGGTCAAACGTAGAGGACAATGGCAATCAGGACTGCCCTTCATGGGTAAAACCCCTCCTCAGGCCAGCATTGTAAGCAGTCCAGAAGAATTTCACTTTTAACAAAAAGGATTTTTATGCTGATTGATATTCATGTGCATTGCATGCGCGAAATCTCCCTGCCATATTGTTTTGGCGAAGAGCCTATGATCTGGCCGGAAAAACTGTTGAGCCTATATGACCAGGCCGGCATAGCCATGGGCGTGCTATTGCCCTGTTCTATACCCGACGGCATGCACTTTGTCCAGTCTAATGAGGATATTCTGGATTATGCCGAGGCTCACCCTGAGCGCTTTATTCCCTTCTGCAACTTGGACCCTCGCTTGCTCTTCAATGATTCGGAGGCCAATTTCAGCTGGCTGATGGACTACTACAAGGAAAGAGGCTGCAAGGGTATTGGAGAGCTGACCACTAATTTGCCCTTCACAGACCCCAGGGTCAGAAACCTGTTTCGGCATGCCGAACGCCAAAGCCTGCCGGTGACTATCCATATCGCCACCCAAGACGGTAAAACCTACGGCTTGATTGACCAGCTCGGACTGCCGGGACTGGAGGGCATATTGCAGGAATGCCCGCAGCTAAGCATATTGGGGCACTCACAGGCCTTCTGGTCACATATTAGCGGCGATGTCAACGAACAAAACTGGCGAGGATATCCAAAAGGCAAAGTCGCCCCGGGCGGACGCATCCCAGAACTGATGCGCAAGTACCCTAACCTGCTTGGAGATCTCTCAGCAGGAAGCGGCTGTAATGCCTTGACCAGAGACCCTGGCTTCGCCTGTGAATTCCTTGACGAATTCCAGGATAGGCTCTATTTTGGTACTGATGTCTGCCGACCCTGCAATGAAAAAGACGTGCTGTATATGCTCAAGGACTTTCTTGCAGAACAGCTTGCTAAAGGAGGCATCAGCGAGACGGTGTACGCCAAAATCACTCACCTGAACGCCATTCGTCTGCTAGACCTGCCAAACGCCGCAAACTGAGCAGAGAGATGGGACGTGTATACCCTCGTCCCAAAAGTCCCAAAAGTCCCAAAATTCCCACGTATGTAGTACACGCTCATTG
>JAAZIY010000182.1 GCA_012800625.1 Lentisphaerota bacterium | reverse complement strand
TTTTTCTTGTACATACTGACCAGAAACAACTCAACTTGACAACTTAAATTTTCACAATTTCTTTGTGTGTCTTAGTGTCCAAAAAACCGCCATGTTTTTCTTTCTTTTGCGCGCTTACTAGGCGTCTTTAGGAATTCTTCTTGACAGCCGCCGCCCCGGCGCTTATTTTTCATTAATGAGCATATTCGCATTTAATGAAAGGGGGCGCCATGTACAAACTCGTATTATGTTTTCTTCTGCTGGCACTGCAAATATCTTACGCCGAAACCAGGGTGAGGCGCAGCTTTAGCAAAAACCCGGTTTATGCCGCCGACACCCTGAGGGTCAGCCTGCACATAGATTTGGACTCTGTCCCCGCGGCCTTGATAATCAATGAGTATCTGCCAGAGGGTCTGGTTTTTATGCAGGCCAGCTGGAATAACAAGGTTTTCCAGCCATTGCGGCAAGGCAATCAACTCAAATGGCTTTTTGCTGCACTGGGAACCCAGCCCTCCAGCGGAATCTTAAGCTACAGCCTGCAGCTAGATGAGAGCAGGCCGCTGCGCCTGGAGTTTTTTGGGACTTTCGAGAGTAGCCTGGGCAGGATGCTGCCCATAGACGGCGACTGGGAACTGCTGGCCAATATGCCGAAGCTGGAGACACCCGCCTTTTTCCCGGAAAGCGGCACGGTTTTTGAGGAGGAGCTGCTGGTTAGCATACAAAGCAGCGGCGCAGCGGACGAGGAAATATACTTTTGCCTGGGTGACTGGCGTTATTGGCAAAACTGGCAGCCTTACCAGGGGCCTTTTTATATACGACATAGCGAGCAAGTCACTGCCGAACTCTGGCACGAGGCTAGTCAAAGCAACATCGAGGCGCGCTCGGAATATTGGCGCCGCTGCGCATACAGCCTGCAGTGGCAGTCAGGCTGGAACCTGCTGGGGCTCCCCCTTATTCTGCCCGCAAATGAATGGGAAAAGCTTGCTGGGGAAGAGATCAGAGAACTAGATTGCGAAGCGGCGCCGGCATTTTGGCTCTACGCCAGCAAAGCCGGCAGTCTGCGCCTCTGCGGCCTGGAGCCTATAATGCGTGGTTTGCCGGCCAGCGCCAAGCCTCAGTGGCAGCTAATTACGCCGCAGGGTCTTGAAGCGCTTCATGCAGCAAGCGGGCTCTTCTACGAATGGCGACAGCAGGCATTTCGACGAACTGAGCTGCTTCTGCCCGGCAAGTCCTATTATGCCTGGATACCGCAATCTGGAATTGGACACTAAGACACACGAAGGGACACGAAGGCACACTAAGTCGTTTTCGCCTAAAAGCCGAATCAGCTTTCTCTTAGTGTGCCTTGGGTCGGCTAAAATCAGGACAGTCTGACCAGCTCGCCGCCATTGTCCAGCGAGCGGTTAGCCGCCAGGGTAAGCTCGAGGTTCTTCACGGCCTCGCTATAACTAGAGAGTATTTGCCCCTGGTCATCATCAAGTATAGCGTCAATAAAGGCAAGCTCGCCTTCCATGCCGTAGTCGTTACCTACCTTGCAGAAGACATCGCGGTTTTCTTCCTTGATGCTCAGACTGACACGCTCCACATATTCAAG
>JAAZIY010000181.1 GCA_012800625.1 Lentisphaerota bacterium | reverse complement strand
GCAAACAATACCTTCAGCGCCTGCAAATCTACCTGGAAAGTCTGGACCGGCACCCCGCCATCTATTCGGCAAAAATCAACGATGAGTATCCCCCCAGACGCCAACCCGACTTTTCCCCTGAGTCCAAGGCCGCTTTCAAAGAATTCGCCGGCATTGACATACCCGCACAGGTCGAAGGCCAGCGCGGCCCCTCCTACCTGCAGCTCAGCAATTTCCCCCTGGACGGCGTACTGCTTGAAAACCACCCTCTGCTAACCTACTACCACTGGTTTTGGACTATGGGCAGCGGCTGGGAACCACTGCAAAGCGACATCGCTAAAACATACCAGCGGCATTGGGGCGATGACTTTGTAAGTATCCACCCGCCGGCCACCCGCTGCCCACCATACTGGGGCGGCGGCGGAGAGGTAAGCTGGGTGCAAAACTGGACCTATATCAACCCCAACCCCAGCCGCATACTGCTCTCTTGCGATGAGCTGCGGGCCTTAGCCAAGGGGCGGCCCGGACAAAAAATATTCAACTCCATACAAGGCATAGCCTATCGCCGAGACCTGGCTCCCAGGAATGTCATCCCCAGCCCGGCACCGGCCTGGCTGGAAAATGAAATGGACTCTTCCTACATCAGCCCGGCTCCGGATGCCATCCGCGAAGCGTTTTGGTGCCTGCTCTCACGCCAGGTTGCGGCAATAGGCACCTTCGGAACCGGCTCCCTGTTCGCTTCGACTTCACCGAGTACCGACCACCGTTTCACAAACCCTGAAAGCGGCAAGGTGTTCAGCGAAATGATCCGCAAAGTTATGCAACCGCTTTCACCCATGCTCTTGAAGCTGCCCGAAATTGAAGCTGAAATCGCCATCCTAGAAAGCTTCAGCAATGTGATTTTCGGCGGCAACCACACCAACAGCTGGAGTTCCGGGCGCATCGGCGACTTGCATATGGCCTTGCAATACGCAGGCTTGCAAACTTCGGTGGTCTATGAAGACGAGCTGCTCGCCGGCGGTGGAGGCCGGCTGCGCCTGCTCTTCCTTCCCGGACTGGAGACGGTTTCCGCCGCGCTGCACGCCAGGCTGCAAGAATTGCAGAAGGCAGGGCTGATCCTGGTTGGCGACGAGCTGACCTACGCTGCCCTGACCCCTGACTTCCGACTGCACTCGCTGGTCAGCAACCCGAAACTCCCTCAACGCGCCAAGCAGCAGCAGCAGGCCCAGGGCAAAACAATACTGGCCATGCTCAAAGATGTTTACAGACCTACAATGCGCAGAGAGCAGGATGATGTCTTGCTGCAGTGCCGGCGCTTTAACGAGGCCGAATACCTCTTTGTCATCAATGACAGGCGAGTTTTTGGCGACTATCTCGGAGCCTGGGGGCTTATGGAGGAAAAAGGGCTGCCAATCGAAACCGAGTTGAGCCTGGACAGCAAATATGACCAGGCCTACGACTTGGTCAGTCACCGTGCCGTGGAGCTTGACTCCGAAGCGCAGGGCAGCCGTCTGAAACTGCGCCTCGAAGCCGGTGACGGCAGGCTGCTCATGCTGCTGCGACGGCAAAAAATCGCCAGGCTGGAGCT
>JAAZIY010000180.1 GCA_012800625.1 Lentisphaerota bacterium | reverse complement strand
GGTTATGCGCCTACGGCGCAGGTAGATACGATTCTTTATGGTAAATTGTGCTAAGGAATAAAACGGCTCGTTGCTGCAGCACAATTTACCTGATGATGCTGATTTTGCCCGTAGTATTGACCATGACTGGTTAATCACAAAAGCAAAATTCCCCTGAAAAACGCAGTTTTTGGAAGAAATTCTAATTTTAGACGAAAACGACTTGGTGTGACTTTGTGTGGCTTAGTGTGTCTTAGTGTCCAAAATCCTGCCAGGTGACCTTTTTGGACGGGGTCTAGGCACAGCAAGCTCGAAGGCCTGGCCCGCCGGCGTGAATTTTGTCAAAGCCTGATATATAGTAAGCCGGTGTCCGAGCTTAGCGCCCATAACCGACTTGAACCGGAGAAATACAATGGAATTTTTTGGCTGTTATACTGCAATCGTGACCCCGTTTAAAGAGCAGGAGATCGACTATGCCGCACTGCACAAACTGGTGGACGAGCAGATCGAGGCCGGGGTCACCGGCCTGGTGCCGGTGGGCACCACGGGCGAGTCGCCAACCCTGGACTTCGAGGAACACATCCAGGTGATCGAACGGGTCAACCATTGGGTCAACAAACGCTGCCAGGTGATTGCCGGAACCGGAGCCAACTCCACCGCGGAAGCCATACATCTGAGCCAGATGGCCGCGGAAATCGGCGTGGACGCCACCCTGCAGGTATGCCCATACTACAACAAGCCCAGCTCGGAGGGACTCTACCGGCATTTCAGCGAAATCGCGGAAAAGTCCGGCCTGCCCATCGTGCTTTACAATGTGCCCGGGCGCTGCGGCAAAGAGATACCCCTGGATGTCGTGCTGCGCCTGAGCAAGAACCCCCTGGTGCAGGCCGTCAAAGAGGCCGGCGGCAGCGTGGACCGGGTCAGCGCCATTCTCAATGCCTGCGATATTACTGTGCTGAGCGGCGATGACAATCTGGCCCTGCCTATGATGGCGCTGGGCGCCAAAGGCGTTATCAGCGTGGCCTCCAACCTGATACCCGCAGAGATCAGCACTATGGCGGCCCTGGCGCTGCAAGGCGACTTTGCCGGGGCCTTAAGTATACATAGGAATTTCTACCCCCTGTTCCGAGACCTGTTCATCGAGAGCAATCCCATACCGGTGAAGGCGGCGCTGGCGCAAATGGGAAAAATCAAGGAGGAATATCGACTGCCCCTCTGTGAAATCAGCCAGGGCAATCGCCAGAAACTCATAGATACCCTCAAAGAAGTGGGCGTGGTCTGAACCCGGGCAGGGCCGCCAGACACCTGAATTTATCGTCATGGAACTAAAAAACACATTAATGCTAGAACTGGTCGAGCTGCCGCCGGAAGGCGCCCGGCTTTACGGTCAAATCAGCTTCGAGGACTTGCACATTGAGGAAGAACCCCAGTTTTCCTTTTCCAAGCCCTTGAGCTATGAATTGCGCCTGCTGCCCTGCGGCGGCCAGAATGTGCTTTTGCAAGGCGAATTGCAGGCTGAAATCAACCTGGTCTGCGACCGCTGCGGCAAAATCGGCAGCATGCAACTGCCTACCGAAAAAGTCTGCCACCAGTATGAGGACGCCTACGGCAAACACATCGATTTGACTAATGACATACGCGAGGATATATTAATTGTTTTTCCGCAAAAAGCTCTCTGTGACCCCGACTGTCGAGGGCTGTGCCCAAAATGCGGACAGAACCTGAACCTGGCCCCCTGCACATGCGAGACGAAGGCAGAAGCGTCTGAAGAAATACAGGACCCCTGGAAAGGGCTGGACGCGCTGCAACTATAGCAAGACAAGAAAACGGGGACTGGACACGAAGGCACACGAAGGGGATTCTTTTCATTTGGCCCAGCCCCCCGCCACCTATTTTTTCCACTTGAATTTGGAGCTAGCATTATGGCTGTTCAACAAAACAAAGTCAGCAAGATGCGCGTGCGCATCCGCCGTGCCGCCAACCGTTACGCCGGCGTGCAACCCACCAATTGCACCAACTGCCAGGCTCCTTGCCTGCCGCACCGCGTCTGCCTCAAGTGTGGCATGTACGGCGGCAAACAGGTCACCACTCCCAAAACCGACAAGAAGGCATAAGCCCGATGGCCGGCATTCCGATAGCGGTCGATATAATGGGCG
>JAAZIY010000179.1 GCA_012800625.1 Lentisphaerota bacterium | reverse complement strand
GTTATTTCATGCCAGCAGTATAATTTCATGTCTACACGCAAGCTTATCCATGGTTTCACCCTGATCGAGTTGCTCACCGTTGTCGCCATTATTGCTCTGCTCGCCGCCATGCTTTTGCCGGCGCTGAGCCGTGCTCGCAGCAAGGCACATGACAGCGCCTGCCTGAATATGCTCAGGCAATACGGCCTGGCCACCGCCATGTATAGCATGAGCTGGGACGACTATCTGCCCGATGTGCAGACCTATCTGCAGCCCGAAAGCGGCTTCGTCGAGGCTTTCGCCGCCTCCGCCGGCGGCACACTGCCCGAAAAAATCACCCGCTGCCCGGCGGACGGCAGCACTCAGGCCCTGGGACGGCTGGGCAAGACCAGCATAGGCGGCCAGGAACTCGAGCTGAGCTATGGTGGCAGCGGCAATATTTTGTCAAACTCGCTGAGCGGTCGCAATATGGGCGGCGTCTTTGTCACCGTGCCCGACTTTATCAAAATGGCCGACTCGCGCATCAAGCAGCCCGCCAAGTCATTCACCTGGTGCGACTACCAGGCGCGTGCCGGCGACAGCCATGTGGGCTTCTATCCGGCCTCGCCGCCCGGCGACAGCGACAGCCTCGGCAATATCGCCTTCCGCCACCAGCGCCGCTGTAATGCCGTCTATCTAGACGGCCATGCCGGCTTCGCACGCATGAACAGCAATATCGCCCTGAGCGACAACGGACATAATCTGGCCCCGGGACAGACCTGGGCCAAACCCAGCAATATGCAATACCCATTCGGACCCAGAGCCGCAAACGCATCCTGGGGAGTGACTGAAAACCCCTCGGTCACATATCAGTAACTACACCGGAAGCCAAGCATGCCCGCCAAACAAGCAACCTTGCACATCGAAAAACTGGTGAAAACCTTTGCTGCCGGCAACCAGCGCATACAAGCACTGCGCGGACTCTCAATGCAAGCCGAGCAAGGCGACTTCATCGCCATTATGGGACCCTCCGGCTCAGGCAAAAGCACACTGCTGCATTGCATCGCCGGCCTCTGTCAAGCCGACGCCGGCAAGATATACCTGGACGGCAAGCTGCTGGCCAATAACAACGACCGCCAGATGAGCGCCCTCAGGCGACGCAAAATCGGCGTTATCTTCCAGTCCTTCAATCTGCTGCCCAACTTGAACATAGGCGACAACATCTGCCTGCCCCTGTATGCCGACGGCAAAAAGGTGGAGCGCGACAAGCTGCACAGCCTGGTCGAACGCCTGGGCATAGCCGACAAGCTCAAGCGACGCCCGGCCAGCCTGAGCGGCGGCGAGCAGCAGCGCGCCGCCATCGCCAGGGCACTGCTCTGCGAACCCAGTCTTATCCTGGCAGACGAGCCTACCGGCAGCCTGGACAGCATAGCCGGAAACCAGTTCTGCGAGCTGCTGCGCCGCCTCTGCGAAGAGGAAAAACGCAGCATCCTGCTGGTCACCCATGAACCGGCAGTCGCGGTCTGGGCCAAAAAAGTCCTGGTTCTGCACGACGGGCAGCAGGTCGGCGAACTTGAGCTGCCCGAACAGATGCCGGCGGCTGAACTAGCCGCCGCATACAGCAAAATGATCGCCTGACCCCTTAGTGTATCTTCGTGTGCCTTTGTGTGTCTTCGTGTCCAAAAAAGAATCAGCAGCCATGTTTTTCCAGTTCAAGCTCGCTCTAGCCCATCTACTTGCCAATCCGGCCCGCGCCCTGCTCACCCTG